>NZ_ANKP01000072.1:0-22674 GCF_000319775.1 Cupriavidus sp. HMR-1 | reverse complement strand
CGGCGCCACTGGCCGCGCCGGCACTCGTGGCGCCGGCTTCCTGCGCGGCCTTGCGATGGCCATGCCAGTACCAGCCGGCACCGGCCAGCACGACGATGACTGCGCCGGCAATCCACGTGCGGCGTCGGGACCGGGTATTACCGCCCGGTGTGGGCGGATTGGGAGGAGTGGGTTGACCTTGTTCTGGGTTGGACATGACCGGAATCCTGGGAGCGGCACGACGAAAAAGTGGGGCGTGCCAACGGTATTCGCACAAGCATTGTGACGGCGAAGTTGCAGCAGTATGCCGCATCGCACGGGCAGGGTGCCTCGCCGTCAGGGGGATGGCCTGAAGCATAATGTGCGGCTCCCATCCCACCTGTTTCGCCGCGCCCTGCTTTTATTACAGCGGATTACCAGCGACGTGGGTGTAACCTCCGGAAACAAAACGGTCCGGGACATTTGCAAAGCCGCATGTCCGGCCTGACTATCATGTGCCTATGCGTACAAACCAGCCCACCCAGATTCTCGTCGTCGATGACGATCCCGAACTGCGCGACCTGCTGCGCGAGTACCTGACATCCCAGGGATTCGCGGTTTCCGTGCTCCATGATGGCGACGGCCTGCAGGCGCGGCTCGAGCGCGAGCGCCCGGCGCTGATCGTGCTCGACCTGATGATGCCGAAGGTCGACGGCCTGACCGCCCTGCGCAACCTGCGCGCCAAGAACGACGATATTCCGGTGATCCTGCTGACCGCGCGCAGCGACGAGATCGACCGCATCGTCGGGCTGGAGATCGGCGCGGACGACTACCTCGGCAAGCCGTTTTCGCCACGCGAGTTGCTGGCGCGGATCAATGCCGTGCTGCGCCGCAAGCTGGCCCGCCCGGCCGCCGCCCCCGAAGATCGGGAATCCGTGGTGTTCGGGCCGTTCCGGGTGAACTTCCGTCAGCGCTCGCTCGAACGCAGCGGCCAGTCCGTTTCCATCAGCGACACCGAATTCGCGCTGCTCAAGCTGCTGCTGTCGCATCCGCTTGAAGTGCTCTCTCGCGAGCGCATTGTCGAACTGATGTACGGCACCGCCAACGGCATCAGCGACCGGGGCATCGACGTGCAGATCTGGCGCCTGCGCCGCCTGCTCGACGAGGACGCCCAGCGCCCGCGCTATATCCAGACCGTACGTGGCCGCGGCTACACCTTTGTGCCCGACGAGGCCGAGGACAGCATTCCGCAATGAAGCTTCGCATCGATACCCTGTTTGGCCGCATCGCGCTGCTAATCGCGGCCGTGTTGGTAATCAGCCACTTTTCGTGGCTGGCCATCCTTCGCATGGACCGGCGCCAGCAGCAGATCGACTATTCGGTCGAGCAGATGATCTTCCAGCTCGACAGTATCCAGCGGGCGCTCGATGCGACGCCGCCGTTGCCCCTGCCGAGCCTGGTGGAAGTGGCGGATGCCTCTACCGCCGACGAGCACGCCTCCGTTCCGCAGGCCGGCCGGGCGCGCCGGCTGGTGGAGCAGTTCACGCGGCGCCTGCCGCCGGGTACCGAGGTGCGGCTCGAGGACGAACTGTCCACGCCGCGGCTGTGGATCAAGCTTCCCAAGCGCAATCGATGGATCGCCATGCCGATCCTGTTCGTGCACAACCCGCCGCCGGACAATCGATTGCTGCCGGGCGTGGTGCTGGTGGTAGGGATAGCGATCATCTTCGCATTGCTGATCGCATGGCAGATCCAGCGCCCTGTGCGGGACATGGCCGAGGCGGCGGAGAAGCTGTCGCGCCAGCAACTGGTGTCGCCGCTGCGCGAGCGCGGACCGCATGAGCTGCGGCAACTGATCGTGCGTTTCAATCGCATGGTCGCAGACCTTGTGCGCATCGATCAGGAACGCAACACAATGCTGGCCGGCATCGCGCACGACCTGAAGACCCCGCTCGCACGCCTGCGGTTGCGTGCGGAGATGCTGTCGGATCCGAAGGCCGCTGCCGGAGTGACGCGCGATGTGGAGTCGATGTCGGCCATCGTCGAGCAGTTCCTGACCTTCGCGCAAAGCAGCGAGCCTACCGCGCGGCCCGTGCCGGTGGACAAGCGTATCGGCGAACTGGCGGCGTCCTTGCAGGAACAGGACAGGAAGGTGGTGCTGGAACTGAACGCGGGCGATGGCTTCCGCATGATCGCCACTCAGCTTGACCGGATCATCGGCAATCTTGTCGACAACGCCTACGCCTACGGCCAGCCGCCGGTGTGCGTGGCCACGAGCCGCACGCAGGAAGGCTGGAAGCTGATCGTCGAGGATGAGGGGCCGGGGATTCCGGATGACGCGATCGAACGCGTGACGATGCCGTTCGTGCGGCTCGATCCGGCACGTGGCGGCAATGCGCATTCGGGATTGGGCCTGGCGATCGTCGATCGCCTGGTGCGGCAGGCAGGCGGACGCCTGTCCATTGCCAACCGCGAGGAAGGCGGCCTGCGCGTGGAAATGGTGTTTCCGTTCGCAGCCATGGCGCAGGCGGCTTGATGCGGTAACTTTGCCGAAGGCTTCCCCCTCGTCCATGAATGGGAGAGGGGAGCACACAGCTTGTGCTTCAGACGTTCAAACCTTCTTCTTCTCCCCGATCCGGCTTTCCTTGCCCGCCAGCAGCTTTGCGATGTTGGCGCGGTGGCGCGCGATCAGCAGCACGCTGATCACCAGAATCGCGCCGGCCATGATGTCCACGCCATTCATCAGTACATAGAAGAACGGCGCGAAGATCGCCGAGATCAGCGCGGCCAGCGACGAATAGCGGAAGAAGAACGCGATGATCAGCCACGTGGCCAGCGTGCCGGCGCCGAGGATCGGATCGATCGCGAACAGGATGCCGGCGGCCGTAGCCACGCCCTTGCCGCCCGCGAAGCGATGGTAGAGCGGGAACAGATGGCCGAGGAACACGGCCAGCGCCACCAGCGCGATGCCGGTCTCGTCCACGCCGTATGCCGGGCCGAAGTGTTTGGCCAGCAGCACCGCTGCCAGGCCTTTCAGTGCGTCGCCGATCAGCGTGAAAATGGCCGCCTTCTTGTTGCCGGTGCGCAGCACGTTCGTGGCGCCGGGGTTGCCGGAGCCATAGCTGTGCGGATCGGGCAGGCCCATGACTTTGCTGACCACGACGGCGAATGACACCGATCCGATCAGGTAAGCGATGACGGCGAAGAGCAGGTTGATCATTTCTGTGGGAATAGGGCTAGGAATTTCAGGCTGGCGCGATTGTAGCGCGGCGCCGGGTCATCCAACTCCGTGACTTTCCCCTATACGCGGTGTCAGTCCGGCAGCGCGCATTCCACCGGCTTGGCGCCAACCAGCGCTTCCAGTACCGACGGCGCGACGCTGACCAGGTATCCACGGCGGCCGCCATTGATGTAGATCTTGTCCAGCGTCAATATCGACGCCTCGACATAGACCGGCATTTTCTTCTTCGTGCCGAAGGGCGACGTGCCGCCAACCATATAGCCGCTGTGGCGCTGCGCCACTTCGGGCTTGCATGCCTGCACGCTCTTGGCGCCGATCTGCCGTGCGAGATTCTTAGTCGAGACCGAGCAGTCGCCATGCATCAGCACGATCAGCGGCTTGGCCGCTTCGTCTTCCATCACCAGTGTCTTGACCACGTCGTGCTCGGGCACGCCGAGCTGACGTGACGATTCGCCCGTGCCGCCGTGGTCGACGTAGTCATAGGTGTGCTCGCCGAACGTGACGCCGTGCTTGCGCAGCATTTGCGTGGCGGGGGTTTCGGAGACGTGCTTGCTCTTGCTCATATCGGGTGGTCGGTCGCGCGGGTCAGCCGCGCGGATGGTGATGCAGGTGCAGTTCGCGCAGGCGCTCGCGCGCGACGTGCGTATAGATCTGCGTGGTGGAGATATCGGCGTGCCCCAGCAGCAACTGCACCACGCGCAGGTCGGCGCCGTGATTGAGCAGGTGCGTGGCAAAGGCGTGCCGGAGCGTATGCGGGGAAAGCGGGGCGTGAATGCCCGCGTCACGCGCGTGTTTCTTGATCAGGTGCCAGAACGTCTGGCGTGTCATGCCCTCGCCGCGCTGCGTGACGAAGAGTTCGTCGCACGCGCGGCCCGCCAGCAACGTGGGGCGCGCATCGGACAGGTAGCGATGCAGCCAGTCGCCGGCCTGCGCGCCGAATGGCACCAGCCGCTCCTTGTTGCCCTTGCCGCCGACCACGCGTGCCACGCCTTCATTCAGGCCGACTTCGATGGTCTTCATGTTCGTGAGCTCGGACACGCGCAACCCGCTCGCATACATCAGTTCGAGCATGGTGCGGTCCCGCAGGCCCAGCGGCGTTTCGATATCGGGGGCTTCCAGCAGCGCCACCACCTGTGCCTCGGACAGCGTCTTCGGGAACCGGGGCGGTTGCTTGGCGGGGCGCAGCAGCAGGCAGGGGTCGGTCTCGATCATGTGCTCGCGCAGGGCCCACTGATAGAAGCGGCGGAACACGGTCAGGCGGCGATTGGCCGAGGAAGCGCGTGTCTCCAGGTGACGCGCGGCGAAGTATCCGGATAGCGCGGTGTCGTCGACGCCCAGCAGCGCCGTGGCGCCAGACTCGTGCAGCCAGCGCGCCAGCATGGCCAGGTCGCGCCGGTAGGCGTCGATCGTGTTGCGTGCCAGGCCATCTTCGAGCCACAACGCATCGCAGAACCGGTCGACCAGCGACAGGTCGCCATCGAGTGCGGCCGTCATAGCAGCATCGCGCCTTCATGGCGCAGCAGCCAGCGCTTCACGCCCAGATGGAATCCTTCCTCGCCATGATGCGCGAAGCCGCCGAGTCCGTTGGCCGCCACCACGCGATGACATGGCACCACGATCGGAAACCAGTTCTGTCCGCAGGCCTGGCCCACGGCGCGCGGCATGCTCTGCAGCGATTTCGCAATGGTGCCGTAGGTCGTCAGGCCGCCTCGCGGCACGGCGCTGATGGCTGCCCAGACTTTGCGCTGGAAGTCCGTGCCACGCCGCGCCAGCGGCAGGTCAAACACGGTGTCCGCATTGGCGTAGTAGGCGTCGAGCTGCTCCGCCACGCGCTTTGTCAACGCGCTGGTTGGCGGGACTTCGGCAAAGCTGTCGGGCAGATAGACGATTTCGTGAACCTGCGTGCCATCGACACGTACGCCGACCTTGCCAAATGGCGCGGGCAGGACGGCATCGAAGTGATGTTGCATGGTGGATGGCGGGATAACGTGGCGATGAGCGATTTTATGCTGATTCCAGATGCATATCGAATGCAATGGGACGACCCGCCCGCTCGGCGGGGGGCGGACAGGGGAAGAATGCTGGCGCCGCGTCTGTCAGGCGCAACAAAAAAGGACCTCCGTGGAGGTCCTTTCTCGCTACCTGCGGATACCCGCTTATTGCTCGAGCTTGATGTTCTGAACCTTCACCAGGTTCTTCATCTTGTCGAATTCCTTCTTGATTTCGGCGGCGTGCTGCGCCGGCGTATTGCCCGACGGTTCGGCGCCAGCCGCCTGCAGGCGCTGGACGAAGGCCTTGTCCTGCAGCGCCTTCACCACCGCGGCGTTGAGCTTGTTGATGACGTCGTCAGGCGTGCCGGCCGGGGCCACCAGACCGTACCAGGCCGGGTCGTTCGGCTCCTTCAGGCCCATTTCGCCGAAGGTCGGCACGTCAGGCAGCCCCTCGACGCGCTTGTTCCAGGCCACCACGATCGGGCGCAGCTTGCCGGCCTTGATGTACGGCATCGACGACGGCAGGTTGTCCACCATGATCGGCACCTGGCCAGCCAGTACGTCGTTCAGGGCAGGGCCCGCGCCACGGTACGGAATGTGCACCATGAACGTCTTGGTCGAGACCTTGAACTGCTCGCCGAGCATGTGGCCGAAGCCGCAGGTGCCCGACGACGCGTACGAGTACTTGCCCGGGTTGGCCTTCAGCACCGCCAGGAACTCCTTGTAATCCTTGGCCGGGAAGTTCGGGTTCACGGCGATCACATTGGCCACGTTGGCCACGTTCGCGATGGGCTTGAAGTCCTTGATCGGGTCGTAGGAGAGCTTCGGGTTGCAGGCCGGGTTCACCGCCATCGTCGACACGGTGGAGATGCCGATCGTGTAGCCGTCCGGCGCCGCCTTGGCGATCGAATCGGCGCCGATCGAGCCACCCCCGCCCGCGCGGTTTTCCACCACGACCGTCTGGCCCAGGATGCGGCTCATCTGATCCGCCACGCCACGGCCGACGATGTCGGTGGTGCCGCCCGGCGCGAACGGAATGATCAGGCGGATCGGCTTGGTCGGATAGTTGCTCTGCGCGTGAGCCACCGACGCCACGGAGGCAGCCGCCGCGACGGCAGCGATCAATGCGGTTTTGCGAGCTTGCATGAGGAAAGGATCTCCCGTACGTGAAAGCCGGGCGGATCACACCCGGGGTTGGAATCGCCGGCGTGCCTTTGCGCGGATTTGCGCGGCACGGCGGCGTGCATGGGTCAGCCGCCCAGCAGGCCGCGCTTGAGGTTGCGGTCTACCGGATGGTCGCCCAGGAAAATGCGCAGTACGGCCTGGTAGAAGTCTTCGCCGGCAATGGCCTGGCCGCGTGGGATGCCGTTGAGCGCCACTACGGTGCCGCCTTCGGGCGTGAAGTCGAAATTGATGATGTCGCCACGGTGCGCGGCGCCCATCTCGGTCATGGTCTGTTGGAGCTGCGCCAGGCGATCGGCCAGCATCTTCATCTGCAGCTCGGAATGGTTCTCGCGCAAGCCTTCGTTGAGCGCCTTGATGAACGATTCCGCCTCCACTTCCCGCAGCACGCGCAGTTGCAGCCGCTTGGGCCCGCGCGTGGCCAGCGCCACCGTTGCATTGCGGGCGCGTTCGGGCAGGTACAGGCCCGCGACATAGCCCTTGATCACGAATACCGAGCGCAAGCCGGCGCCGTTGAGCGCCAGTTCCTTGCCGCCGAGCCGCGTCGCGTCGTCGAAGCGAACCCCCTCGATGACCATCGCCGATGCAGGTGGCGTCAGCATCCAAAGCGCCAGCGTCGCGCACAGCGTGGCGGCGAAACGGCGGGGAAGGGCGGTCGTACGGGAGGGAGACTTCAGGGACTTCATGGTGCGACGGGCGGCGGGTAAACCGCGGGCGAGACGAAATACAGCGTGCCATGCTGCCGGAATTCTGAAAAAATACCCATCCGTATCTGCCCTAGGCTGCACATTTCATGATGCAAGGCAAACGAGCAGATGTGATGAAAACGACAAAACAAACGAGACAATGTCTTCCGCACTCCTGCTGGTCCCGGATTTCAGCCTGATTCTGATTGGCTGGCTGCTGGTTCGATACACCCCATTCGACCGCGGTTTCTGGGCCGGAGTGGAGCGCCTGGTCTACTTCGTCCTGTTCCCTGCACTGCTGCTGCAATCGACGAACAGCGCCAAGTTCGACTTCTCGTCGACGTCCGCCATGCTCGGCCTGGCCCTGCTCACGATGGTCTTCGGCATGGCCACCGGATATCTGGTCAAGTGGGTGTTGCGGCCGGCACCGGCGGATTTCGCCTCGGGCCTGCAGACAGCCTTCCGTTTCAATTCCTACATTGGCCTGGCCCTGGCCGCGCGGCTTGGCAATGGCGAGGGCCTGGCGCTGATGGCGCTGGTCGTCGGGGTGACGGTGCCGCTGTGCAACGTCGTGGCGGTGTGGGCGCTGGCGAAGCATGGCGAGGCGCGTGTGCTGCGCGAACTGGTCCGGAATCCGCTGATCCTGGCCACGGCCACTGGGCTGGTCACGAACCTGCTGGGCCTGCATCCGCCCGAGGTGGTGGCGATGACGCTGAATCGGCTGGGTTCGGCTTCCACCGCGCTCGGGCTGATGACCGTCGGCGCCGGGCTGCAGATGAGCGGGGCCACCGGCACGGCCGGCCCGATGGCTTGGTGGAGCGGCGTAAAGCTGCTGGCCATGCCCTGTTTTGCGTGGCTGGTGGGGAAGTATCTGCCGCTGACTCCGTTGCAGTACCAGATCGTGGTGGTCTACGCGTCGCTGCCCACAGCATCGAGTTCGTACATCCTGGCCGTGCGCATGGGCGGCAATGGCCCAATGGTGGCTGCGACGATTTCCGCGATGACCGTCGTGGCGATCGTGACCACGCCGGTGTGGCTGTCGCTGGTGAGCTAGCGGCCTACGCGTAGCCGCCTAGCCGCGCTCAGGGGCCCGGTCCTGCGCGAGCGCCCATTCGATATGCTCGCGCACCAGTGGCGTGGCCGCATCGAGCCGTGCGTGGAGTGACGCGCGGATGCGGTCGGCCAGCGCCGGATCGTTCACTGCCGCGGCGCGCAGGCTGTTGCCGAGGCCTACGGCCAGGTTGCGCAGCCAGCGTTCATGACCGATCCGCCGGATCGGGCTGCCTTCGAGCCGCTGGTTGAACTCTGCTTCGCTCCAACTGAACAGTGTTGCCATGTCGGGCGCGTCGAAGCCATTGCGCACGTCGAAGTCCGGTAACGTGGCGCGATGGGCGAACTTGTTCCACGGGCACGCCAGTTGGCAATCGTCGCAACCGTAGACGCGATTGCCCATCGGCGCGCGCAGGTCTTCGGGGATCGCGCCCTTGTGTTCGATCGTCAGATAAGAAATGCAACGCCGCGCATCCACCAGATAGGGCTCCACGATGGCCTGGGTCGGACAGATGTCGATGCAGCGGCGGCAGTTGCCACAGTGCGGTGCCTCGGCCGAATCGGCGGGCAACGGGATATCGACGAGGATCTCGCCGAGAAAGAACATCGAGCCGCCATCGCGGTCGAGCAGCAGGGTGTGCTTGCCGCGCCAGCCCAGGCCACCCTGGCTGGCCAGCGCCACCTCCATGACCGGGGCCGAATCGGTGAAGACGCGGTAGCCGAACGCGCCGATCGCGGTCTCGATACGGGCCGCCAGCTGCTGCAGCCGGTTGCGGAGTACCTTGTGATAGTCGCGGCCACGCGCATAGAGCGAGATCACGGCGGTCGCGGGGTCGTCGAGGCGGGCGAGTTCGTGCCGGCGCCAGTCGTCGTCACGCTGCATGGGCAGATAGGGCATGCGCGCGACGATGGCGCGCACGGTGCCGGGCACCAGTTCGGCCGGGCGGGCGCGCTTTGTGCCGTGGTTGGCCATATAATCCATGTCGCCGTGGTAGCCCGCCTGCAACCACGCCAACAGGCCCGCTTCGGCGTGCCGAAGATCGACATCGGCGATGCGGATCGCATCGAATCCGAGCTCACCCCCCCAGGCACGAATTTGTGCCACCAGCGACGCCAGAGAGTCCCTGGCAGCTTGCGGGGACGACGTGGACGGCACCGGAACGGGGTCTTTCGCGGGGGAGGAGGCGGGAACTACTCGGTCGATCATTCCTGAATTGTACGCAATGCCCCTGCTCGAAGAACGCATTCTGCCGCTACCGGACGAAGCCGCCACCGAACGGTTTGGCGCGGCGCTGGCCGCCGCTGCGCGCGCGATGCCGCCGCGCACGATCCATCTGCAGCTGTCCGGAGACCTTGGCGCGGGCAAGACCACGCTGACGCGCGCCGTGCTGCGCGCGCTCGGACACGCCGGCAAGGTGCGTAGTCCCACCTACACGCTGTGCGAACCCTATGAAGTGCTGCGTGCCGATGGATCGCCGCTGACGGTCTACCACTTCGATCTCTATCGCTTCGCCGACCCCGAGGAGTGGATCGACGCAGGATTTCGCGACTGTTTTGCCGAACCGGCGCTTAATCTTGTGGAGTGGCCGGAAAAGGCGGGCCGCCTGCTGGGGGAACCAGACCTCCATGTGTTGCTCCAATCGGACAATCGTGTCTCACATTGGGCCGATAACGGGGCCGATGCGGGCGCGGATCGCCGCATGGCAACGCTGCGCGCCTATACTCCCACTGGACTTACCCTGCTGAACGCATGCTGATCAAGCGACTCGCTACCGACCGACCCGATGGACCCGACGGACTGCTGAAGGCCCGCCGCAAATGGATGGCGCAGGCGCTGAAAGCCAGTGCCGGCACGGTCGTATTGACCATCGCCGGGCCGCAGATCGCCTTTGGCGCCGGCATCGTCGCGGTGCGGGTGTGGCCGGCCGAGGACTACACGCGGGTGACCATCGAGTCCGACGAGCGCCTGGTGGCCGTGCACCAGATGATCCGCAACCCGGACCGTCTCGTGGTCGACATCGACGGGCTCGACCTGTCGCCGACGCTGCGCGAACTCGTGGCAAAGATCACGCCGAACGATCCCTATATCCAGTCCGTGCGCGTGGGACAGAACCGCCCGCGCGTGGTGCGGATGGTGTTCGACCTCAAGGAAGACGTCTCGCCGCAGGTGTTCACGCTTGCGCCGATCAGCGACTACCGCAATCGACTCGTATTCGACCTGTATCCGGTCAATCCGCCCGACCCGCTCTGGAAGCTCGTGCGTGATACCGAGGACAAGCAGCGGCGATTCGCCGCCGCGCCGCCGCCTGCCGGTACCGATGGTGTGTCCGGTGCGCCCGCTGGCGCGGAAGAAGATGCAATCGGTGCGATCGTGCGCAAGTTCGAGGATCGGGACCAGCTTCCGTCGCCGACTACCGCTCCGCCTCCCGCGTTGGCCGGCGTGAAGCCCAGGCCCCCCCTGCCGTCCCCCGCGCCCGTGGCGCCGCCGCCGACGGCGCGGACCAATCTGCCGCCACCAAGCGAATTCAAGATGCGCCGCCTGCTGACCGTGGCCATCGATCCCGGACATGGTGGTGAAGACCCGGGGGCGATCGGTGCCGCGGGATCGCGCGAGAAGGATGTGGTGCTGCAGATCGCCACGCGCCTGCGCGCGAAGATCGACGCGCAGCCCAATATGCGCGCGATGATGACGCGCGATTCGGACTTCTTCGTGCCACTCAACGTGCGCGTGCAAAAGGCCCGCCGCGTGCAGGCAGACCTGTTCGTGTCGATCCACGCCGACGCTTTCCTGTCGCCCGAGGCGCGTGGGGCATCGGTGTTCGCGTTGTCTGAACGCGGCGCGTCAAGCTCCGCCGCGCGCTGGCTGGCCAACAAGGAAAACAATGCCGATCTGATCGGTGGTGCCAATATGGGCAACAAGGATGCCCAGGTGGCGCGTGTGCTGCTGGACTTGTCCACAACGGCGCAGATCAACGACAGCATGCAGGTAGGCAGGTCCGTGCTGCAGGAGATCGGTGGGATCAACAAGCTGCACAAGGGCAGCGTGGAGCAGGCGGGATTCGCGGTGCTCAAGGCGCCCGATATTCCGTCGATCCTGATCGAGACCGCGTTCATCAGCAATCCCGAGGAAGAGCGCAAGCTCAACGACGACAGCCATCAGGAGCAACTGGCCAACGCCATCCTGCGAGGCATCAAGGCGTACTTCGCGCGCAATCCGCCGCTGTCGAAGAATCCATCGGTGTGATGGTCGACGGTGGCCAATGCGACAGCGGGCCACCCTTCACCATGCAAAAGAAAACGGCGCCTGGGGCGCCGTTTTCTTTTGCTCGACAAGCCTGTCTCAGGCACGCACCGCCTCACGCGTTTCCACGTCATCGCGGTTTGCGTACCGCGCGGCGATGACCGAGCAGACAATCAGTTGGAGCTGGTGATAGACCATCAGCGGCAGCACCAGCAGGCCCAGGGCCGGATGACCGGCGAACAGGATCTTGGCCATCGGGATACCGTTGGCAAGGCTCTTCTTCGAGCCGCAGAACACGGCCGTGATTTCATCTTCCACCGAAAAGCCCAGGCGACGTGCCGTGAACGTGGTGGTGCCCAGAATCACGAACAGCAGGACGGCTGCGATACCCATCACTGCGCCGATGGTCTGCCAGTGGTACTGATGCCAGAGGCCGGCGGCGGTGGCGTCGCAGAACGACGAGTAGACGATCAGCACGATCACGCCACGGTCGATCTTGTTGGTGATCTGCTTCTTCTTGGCCAGCCAGTTGCCGATCAACGGACGCGCGGCCTGACCCAGCGCGAACGGCAGCAGCAGTTGCAGCGCCACGCCCATCAGCGCGCGACCCAGCGGCATCGACGCGCCGCTGGCGCTGATCACCAGACCCATCAGCAGCGGGGTCAGCGCCATGCCGATCAGGCCCGAGATCGTGGCGTTGAAGATGGCGCCGGGCACGTTGCCACGTGCCATCGACGTCATCGCCACCGACGACGACACCGTGGACGGCAGTGCGCACAGATAAAACACGCCCAGCAGCAACTCGGGCGGCAGCGTGTTGCGCAGCGACAGCATCAGCAGCACGCCGACGATCGGGAACACGATATACGTGAAAGACTGCACGAACACATGCAGACGCCAATGCTTGGCACCCGCCACGAGCTTGTCGCGCGACAATGCGGCGCCGTGCAGGAAAAACACCAGGGCGACACCGAGATTGGTGACCACGCCAAGGCGCAGCGGGCCGTCACCGGTTCCAATTTCAGGGGCAATCAGCGCGATGCCGATGGCGGTCAACATGATCAGCACGAACCCGTCGATCAGGTCGTAGATCTTTTTGAAGGGGGCGAGAATGGCGGACATTGATAGGGATAGTGCGTAAGGGTTTCTGCTTGGTATTGGACCCTCGTCCTGTCTAGAATGCAAATTCATTTATTTCATCCATTCATTTCAACGTTGCATGAATTACACACTGCGGCAGTTGCGGGTCTTTCTGGCGGTGGCGGGGCATGGCAGTTTCAGCCGGGCAGCGGATGCCGTCGGGCTGACGCAGCCGGCGGTCAGTCGGGGTGTTGCTGAGCTTGAAGAGGCACTTGGCGTACGCCTGCTGGATCGCACGACGCGGGAAGTCGTGCTGACCGAGGCTGGAACGGCGCTGGTACCAGCGCTGGAGCGGTTGCTGGGCCAGCTAGACGACACCCTGGAAGAGACGCGGCAGTCCGGTGAACGCTATCGCGGTCGGGTTGTGATAGCCAGTGCCCCGACGATCTCGGCACGACTGATGCCGATGTATGTGGCGGCCTGCGCGAGCCAGTATCCCGACATCCGGTTGTTCGTGCGCGACAACGTCCAGGCCGACGGCCTCGAGCAGATCCGCGCCGGCGCGGTCGATTTCGGGGTGTTGATCGATCCGATGGCACGTGAGGGGCTGACCATCGCGCCGCTCGCCACCGATCCGTTCTGTTTCGTATGCCGGCGCGACCATCCACTGGCCGAGGCGGATTCGGTGCCCTGGACCGCGTTGCACGGCGAGCGCCTGGTGCTGCTCGATTTTGCCTCCGGCAGCCGGCCGTTGATCGACCGGATCTTCGCCCGTCATGGCGCGGTGCCGCAGGTGGTGCAGGAACTCGGGCACTCCGCCAGCGTATTCGGCATGGTGGAGGCAGGGATCGGGGCCTCGGTCCTGCCGTCCTTCTCGTTGCCGTTGCCCGAGGCGTCCCCGCTGGTCTCGAAGCCGCTGACGCCGCGCGAGGAACGCAGCATCGTCATGGTCCGTCGCGAGGACCGGTCGCTGTCACCGGCGGCGGCCGCGGTCTGGAACATGGTCCAGACCATGGCGATCCCGGCCGAAACTGCGACGGGCTGACTGCGACCGGCGAGGGGAGGACTGAGGGGAGGGCTGTTACGCGCGGGGAGAGGCGGTCACCATTGCCGCTTCCAGCGCAAAGCTGCCGTCGGGCTGCACGCGATAGCGATCACGAACTTCGGCTGGCGCCTTTTCCCACAGGTGGCGGATCGCGGCCGCCGCAACTTCTGGCGTGCGCATCCGGGCCACCCAGCTGCTGAACTCGATGTCGATGCGCCAGACCGGCGACACCTCTACCTGGAATCCGGCAGCCTCGAACATCTGCGTCCACACGGTCGGCGTGTAGTCGCGGATGTGCGATGGGTCGCGGAGCAATTCCACGGATTGCAGCCAAGTATCGCAAAGCGGGTCTTCGGCGCCGACGATGTCGATCAGCGCTACCTTGCCGTTCGGCTTCAGCACGCGGCGGATTTCACGCAGCGCGGCGGGAACGTCGCGCCAGTGGTGGGCACTCATGCGCGAGACCACGGCGCAAAAGCTGGCGTCGTCGAACGGCAGTTGCTCGGCAGCACCCTGCTGTGTCTTGACGTTGCCAAGGCCGCGATCGCGTGCCGCGCCTGCCACGACGTCGAGCATTTCCGCCGACAGGTCGTAAGCCACCACTTCGTTGGCAACCGTTGCAGCAGCAAAGCTTGCGTGGCCTGCGCCGCAGCCCAGGTCAAGCACACGGCTACGCGCCACCGGCTTCAGGTGAGCCAGCGCTTGCTTGAGTTGTTCGAGATCGGCGCCTTGGGCATGGACGGCGCTGGTCAGGTAGGCATTGGCGGTGGCGCCGAACTGGGCGGCGACGAGTTCCTGTTGTTGCATGGGGTGCCTCGATTCTTGTCGGATTGGCGATGGGGATTGCCCGGGCCCGGGGGTTCACGTACTGTAGATGTGCTCTTTTCCCGGTACAAGTCACAGATTTATCCTGGTATAAGCACCACCAGTCATGTCCATCGAACCCACTCAAGTCAGTCGCGAAGCTGAACTCGGCGCATTTCTGCGCACCCACCGAGAGCGGCTGACGCCAAGCGACGTCGGCCTGCCGCCTGGCCGCAGGCGGCGCACGCCGGGATTGCGGCGCGAGGAAGTCGCGCAACTTTCGGGTTTGAGTGCTACATGGATCACGTGGTTGGAGCAGGGGAGACCGGTGGCGATGTCCGTGCGCGCGCTGGGCAGTCTGGCCGAGGCCCTGCGACTGTCTCGCGCCGAACGCGCCTATCTGTTCGCGCTGGCCGGCAAGCCCGAACCGCGCCAGGATGCCGAGCCCGCCGTGCCCGCCGCACTGCTTGCGAGCGTGCAGGCAATCTCGGGGCCTGCCTATCTGCTGGATCGCCAATGGACCGCCCGGGCATGGAATGACGCGGCCGCCGACCTGTTCGTCGGCTGGCTCGATGCGGCGTCCGGGGAGCGGAACCTGCTGCGAGCGATGTTCCTGCCGACGGCGTTGCAGGCGTTGGTGGAAGACTGGCCGCACCGCGCCGCACGGCTCGTGGCCGAGTTTCGCGTTCACAGCTTGCGTCATGCCGAAGATCCGCCGACACGCGCACTGATCGAGCGGCTCATGGAAGACAGCCCCGCGTTCGCGGCGGCCTGGCGTTCGCAGGACGTCGACGAGCGGCAAGGCGGCCGGCGCGGGTTTCATCACCCGACGCGCGGCCTGGTCTATTTCGAACAGCTCACGCTGGTACCCCCGGCTGCACCGGGGATGATGCTGGTGATGCTGCTGCCGGAAACAGCCTGATTCGGCGCGATTCGCCGCGAGTCGTCCTGCATCGGGCGACGCGCGGGCTTACTTCGGCTGCATACGGATCGCGCCATCCAGGCGGATCACTTCGCCATTCAACATCGTATTGCCGATGATCGACTGGACCAGCTTCGCGTACTCCGCGGGGCGGCCCAGGCGCGGCGGGAACGGCACCATCTTGCCGAGTGCCTCCTGCACCTCCGGCGGCATGCCGAGCAGCATCGGTGTTTCGAACAACCCCGGGGCGATGGTCAGGCAGCGCACGCCGTCGCGGGAAAGATCGCGCGCGATGGCCAGCGTCATGCCTACCACGCCGCCCTTCGATGCCGCATACGCAGCTTGGCCGATCTGGCCATCGAACGCGGCCACCGAAGCCGTATTGATGATCACGCCGCGTTCGCCTTCGGCATCGGGAGCGTTTTGCACCATCTCCGCGGCGGCGAGGCGAATCATGTTGAAAGTGCCGATCAGGTTGACGCGGATGGTCTTCTCGAACGCATCGAGCGGATGCGGTCCGTTCTTGCCGACCGTCTTGGCGGCCACGGCGATACCCGCGCAGTTGACCAGCCCGGAGAGCCGGCCTAGCTTCCGCGCGGCATCCACGGCCGCCTGACCGTCGGCTTCCGACGCCACGTCGCATTTGACGAACTGCCCGCCAAGCTCCGTGGCCAGCGCCGTGCCCGCGGCTTCGTTGAGGTCGGCAATCACGACCTTGCCGCCGGCAGCCGCCAGCATGCGCGCCGTGCCCGCGCCGAGCCCCGATGCGCCGCCCGTGACGATGAATACGTTGCCCTGAATGTCCATGCGTCTGTCTCCTCGTTGTAGATGCCGTTTACGTTAACGTCAATTGGAGGCTATTGTACGAACCGCGCGAACCGATCGGCAAATAAAAAAGCGGCCCGGTTGCCCAGGGCCGCTTCTTCTTGATGCTGGAAGCGCTTCGCGACTTACTTCAACGCGTCGAACACGCTTGTCGTGATCTTGTCGACTTCGCCAAGACCCGCGATCTTGCGGTACTTCGGCGGCGATACCTTCGCCGAGGCATCGCCGTTGGCGGCCCAGTTCGAGTAGTAATCGACCAGCGGACGGGTTTGCTGCGAGTACACGTCCAGGCGCTTGCGCACCGTCTCTTCCTTGTCGTCGTCGCGCTGGATCAGTGCTTCGCCCGTTTCGTCGTCGACCATGTCGGCCTTCGGCGGGTTGAACTTGACGTGGTAGGTTCGGCCCGACGCCACGTGCACGCGGCGGCCGCTCATGCGCTCGATGATGGCGTCGAACGGCACGTCGATTTCCAGCACGTAGTCGATCGCCACGCCGGCTTCCTTCATTGCCTCGGCCTGCGGAATCGTGCGCGGGAAACCATCGAACAGGTAGCCCTTTTCGCAGTCAGGCTGCTTAAGACGGTCTTTCACCAGGCCGATAATGATGTCATCCGACACCAGTCCGCCCGCGTCCATCACCTTCTTGGCTTCGATGCCCAGCGGCGTGCCCGCCTTCACCGCGGCGCGCAGCATGTCGCCCGTGGAGATTTGCGGAATGCCGAACTTCTCGCAGATGAACTTGGCTTGCGTGCCTTTGCCGGCGCCAGGTGCGCCCAACAGGATCAAACGCATTTACGGGTCCTCAAGGTATTTGAATTCGGTCTGGCGGGAGGGATGGAAGGAGGGTACCGCCGCAACTTGACGCAGGACTTACGCGGTCAGGCCAGACTGTACGAGTCGAGCCATGTGCCGGAGTCAGGTCATGCTCGACGCGCCGGGCGCGCAGCAGGTGCCAGCGGGCACGCGCGCATCCGGTCGGGCTCGATCTCTATCTCCCCACCGAGTCTTTGCGAAGTGCGGCGAACGCGCCTCACGGACTCTGTTTCGGCAAGCATTATGCCATGGGCCGTACGGATTCGGCCCCCGCCGAAGTTGCAGCAGTGTGAACTTCAGCGGGCGAATGTTGTCACGGCCCTTCCTGAGCCATGCCCTGCGCCCATAGCGCGCGCACGCGTTCCAGGTCCGCCGGCGTGTCCACGCCCGGCGCCGGTGCAGCCGCCGTCACCATGACGCCGATCCGCTCGCCATGCCACATGGCACGCAGCTGCTCAAGTGCTTCGGTCTGTTCGACCGGCGCGACCGCCAGCGTCGGGAATCGGCGCAGAAAGCCTGCCCGATAGGCATAGATGCCGATGTGACGCAGCACCGGCATGGCCGGCAGCGGGACCTGCGCGGTGGCAGCGGGCTGGGCCGGCACGGCAGACCAGGCGTCGCGTGCCCACGGAATCGGCGCGCGCGAGAAATAGAGCGCGCGGCCCGCGTTGTCGCAGACCACTTTCACCACGTTCGGGTTGAATACTTCGGCCACGTCGTCCAGCGGATGCGCTGCCGTGGCGATCGCGCAGTCAGGGTGCGCCGCCAGATGCAGCGCGACTTCGTCGATCAGCGTCGGCTCGATCAGCGGCTCGTCGCCCTGTACGTTGACGACGATCGCGTCATCGGCCAGCCCGAGCTGTGCCGCCACTTCCGACAGCCGGTCGGTGCCGGACTGATGGTCGGCTCGCGTGAGCACGGCTTCGACGCCATGCGCGGCGCAGGCCTGCGCAACTTCCTGCGAGTCTGTTGCCACCACGGTGCGCTGGGCCGACGATGCGTGGGCGCGTTCAGCCACGCGCACGATCATCGGATGGCCGCCGATATCGGCCAGAGGCTTGTTAGGCAGCCGCGTGGAGGCGAGGCGGGCGGGGATGACAACGGTAAAGGTCGGGATGCTCATCGTGCGACCTTTACCCATCAATTGCCGGCCGGCGCCGAGGGCTCCACCGGTACCACACGGCCCGGCACGGTCTGGCGCGCTTCGTCCGCCAGCATGACCGGAATGCCGTCACGGATCGGGTAGGCCAGCTTGTCGGCGTGGCAGATCAGTTCCTGGGCGGCGCGATCGTATTCCAGTTTGCCCTTGCACAGCGGGCAAACGAGGATTTCAAGCAGCCGGTTGTCCATCTTGGTGTTCCTTGTCGAGACCGTCGGCCATCCCGGTGGCGGTGGATTGCCCCACGGTGACGGGTGTGGCGATGGCCGGGTTGCGCGCCTGCACGACGCGGCGGATTTTATCGATCAGGCCCGCGTCGATCACGGGCGTGGTGGGGACGACCCAGATACGCGGGTCGTCGAAGCGCTCGCATTTTACGGCATCCTTCTCGGTGATCAGGATCACGTCGGCTTCGAGCGCGGCAGGATTGTCCGCGAACGGGTCCTGCACGAAATCGTAATGGTCCGGCAGCGGCATCGTGGCGGGGGAGAGCCCCGCCTGACGCAGACTGGCGAAGAAGCGTTCCGGGTGGCCGATGCCGGCTGCCGCCAGCACTCGCTTGTCCGCGAACTTGGACACGTCGCGCGACATCGTCGGATCGTTGAGCTGCCAGGCCTCGTCGAGCTCCAGGCGCATGCCGTAGACGTCGGGTTTGTCTGGCGTGGCGCGGAAATTCGGATCGTTGATCAGCGTGGCGTCGCGTGGCCGGGTCAGCGGTTCGCGTAGCGGGCCGGCCGGCAGCATCATGCCGTTGCCGCCCATGCGCGTGTCGAACATCACGATCTCGAAGTCCCGCTGGAGCTTGTAGTGCTGCAGGCCATCATCGAGCAGCAGTACGTTGATGCCGGGATGCGAGACGAGCATGGCCTGCGCGCACAGGGCGCGGTCCGGGAAGACCCACACCGGGACGTCCGCGGCGCGTGCGATCAGCAGCGGCTCGTCGCCGACGTCGGCGGCCTTCGAGGTCGGCTTGACGCGGCGCGGGTGGTTCAGCTTCACGCCGTAGCCACGCGAAACCACGCCCGGGCGCAGGCCGGCTTCCGTCAGCGCATGGGCCAGCGCGATCACGGCCGGGGTCTTGCCGGTGCCGCCCACGGTCACGTTGCCGACCACGATGACAGGCATCGGCAAACGGGTCGACTTGAACCATCCCTGCTGATAGCCGTACCGGCGAATGCGCGCGATCAGGCCAAACAGCAGCGACAGCGGCCACATCAGCCAGGCAAACCAGCTACGGCGCTGCCACTGGTCGGTGACGAAGTCGGCGAGGGTGTGTTGGGGAGCGGCCATGAAGATCGGGGACGGGAACGGGCGGCGCCACCGCTAGGGTGGCGCCGGGCGGATGCAGACAGAATGCAGACATTATGGGCATTGCCCGACGCTTGCCGCAAGCCTGCCGTTCGCCGCGCCGGGACTGCGGGGCGTCCAGCGTCTTATCGCTTCTGACTGCTCTGGGTGGCGAACGTCAGCCGCGACAGACCTGCAAGGCGCGCGGCCTCCATCACATTGATCACGGCCTGGTGCGTGGCCTGGGCATCGGCGTTGACGATGACCACTGGCGGTTGCCCGTTGCTGGCCGGACCGGCTGCGCTACGCAACTGGTCGGCGAGGCTGGTGACATCCGTCTGCTCCAGCACCTGCTTGTTGACGGAATAGACCCCGCGCGCCGAAACGGACACAACGATCTCGGTCGGGCGCTGCTGCGCCCGCTCGGCATCGGCCGTCGGCAACTGAATCTGAAGTTCGGTGAAGCGCGAATACGTGGTCGTGATCATCAGGAAGATGAGGATCACGAGCAACACGTCGATGAGCGGGATCAGGTTGATCTCCGGCTCCTCGCGTCGCTGACGGGAACGGAAATGCATGGCGCGCTCCCGCGGCGTTACACCCGCCGCTGGGGCAGGATGGCGTCGAGGAACGAGGTCGCACGGAATTCCAGCTCGGCCACGTAGTCGTCCACGCGGCGGCGGAAATAGCGCCAGAAAATCAGCGCCGGGATGGCGACGATCAGGCCGAACGCGGTGTTGTACAGCGCCACCGAGATCCCGTGCGCGAGTTGCTCCGGATTGGCACCGGTGCCGCCCTGGTTGCCGAAGATCTCGATCATGCCGATGACTGTGCCGAGCAGGCCCATCAGCGGGGCTACCGAGGCGATCGTGCCCAATGCGTTCAGGTAGCGCTCGAGTTCGTGCGCGACCACGCGGCCGGCTTCCTCGACCACGTCCTTGGCGGCGTCGCGCGACGTCTGCGGTTGCAGCACCACGTGGCGCAGGCCGGCGGCCAGCACGCGGCCAAGCGGCGAATTCTGCTCAAGGGTGTTCACGACCTCGGGCGTCGCCCTGCGCTGCTGGGCGGCGGAGAGCGCCTCCTCGTACAGCTTGGGCGGCAGAATCTTGCTGCGCTTCAGGGAAATGAACCGCTCGACGATCAGCGCCAGTGCGATGACCGACGCGAGCAGCAACGGCCAGATCGGCCAGCCGGCCGCTTGAATGATGGAAAACACGTGGACCCCCGAATTCTACAAACGAACGACAGACCCGAAATCAGAACGATTGATGCGTGGCAGCCTTTGATGCGCCGGGACGCGCCCCGCGCAGCGGCAATGCTCGAAAAATTGCAGGCGCCACTCTACCCCGCGACTTGGCGCGGGGCAAGCCGCGCAAATACGCGGTGTCTGCCGTGCGCATCGCCGCACGCCGGCAGCTTTCCACATTTGTGCGGGACAGGACTGTGGACCGATTGTGGAAAGCACGCGGAAAAGCACGCTAACCCATTGATCGCAAAGGGAGGCGCGTGATCTGCCTGTTTTTTGGGCAGGCTTCGGCGCAACGGCTGCCGGCACCTGTTCCGACCGCTTCCGACCGCTTTGGATGGGCGTGGCGACGACTTTCCACACATATGCGGGACAGGATTGTGGATCGGTTGTGGAAAGTTATCGGAAAAGCGTGCTAAGTCATTGATCGAAAAGGGGGAAGCGAGGTCTGCCTAAAAAACGTGCAGTTCGAGGGCGGCCCCGGTCCGGCAGTCAATCCGGTAACCCCGTCACTTTCCACATCTGTTCAGGACAGTACTGTGGACGCATTGTGGATAAGTACGGGAGAAGCAACGTAAACCGTTGATTCGATTGACCCTGTAACTGGCTGCCTAAAAAATGAGCATTTGCGGTGCCACAACCCCTCGTGACGTGGTGAGGACATTTCGCCGGACCGACATTGCTGCAGCTTGAGTCGCCATGCCACCGCCGCGGTTATCCACAGCATTGACGCTTGACAAATCATTTATCCAAAGCTTCTGTGGATAACTTTGTGAACAAGCCAAGTGGCCTTTCGGTAAGTCGTTGACGCGTAAGGTTTTCTCTTACATTGCCTGTTTTTTGCGCCGTCCAAAAAATCATAAGAATCAAAGGCTTGCACCAGAACATGCGGATTGCGGCCAGGCGCGCGTGAAGGGGGAGGTGCCCCTTGACATTGCCGGTATGCTGTGGACATGTCCATCCCAGGCCGCGTGCGCGGTTGCGAACCATGCCAGACAACGAGAACTTTCCGCGCGCGATGCCGTCTCAGCCGCCCACGCGCACCCGTGATGTGATCCAGGTCAGTGAACTGAATCACGCCATCGCCGGAGTGCTCGAACGCAGCTTTCCACTCGCCTGGGTCCGGGGAGAGATCTCGAATTTCACGCGGGCGGCCAGCGGGCATTGGTATTTCTCGCTCAAGGACGCACGCGCGCAGATTCGTTGCGTGATGTTTCGCGGACGCAATCAGCATGTCGACTTCTCGCCACGCGAAGGGGAGGCTGTCGAGGTACGCGCGCTGGTGTCGATGTACGAGGCGCGTGGCGAACTGCAACTCGGCGTCGAAGCCATGCGTCGTGCCGGGCTCGGGAATCTCTACGAGGCGTTCCTGCGGCTCAAGGAAAAACTGGCGCAGGCAGGTCTGTTCGATACTGAGCGGAAACGCCCCATTCCGGATCATCCGCGTGTGATCGGCGTGGTGACCTCGCTGCAGGCCGCCGCGATGCGCGACGTGTTGACCACGTTGCAGCGCCGGGCCCCGCATGTGTCGGTGATCGTCTATCCGGTGCCAGTCCAGGGGGCGGGCGCCGCGGAAAAAATCGCCGCGATGATCGACACGGCCAGCGCCAGGCGCGAGTGCGACGTGTTGATCCTCTGCCGGGGCGGCGGCAGCATCGAAGACCTCTGGTCGTTCAATGAGGAAGTGGTGGCGCATGCCATCGCGCGGTGTGCCGTACCCGTGGTCTCCGGTGTCGGTCACGAAACCGATTTCACGATCGCCGATTTCGTGGCCGACGTGCGCGCGCCGACGCCTACCGGCGCGGCGGAACTGGTGAGCCCCGACCGCGCGCATCTGCTCCAGGCCACGCGCCGCGCACGCGATGCGCTGGCGCAGGCAATGGACCGGCAACTCGAGCGCCGCGCGCAGCATCTGGAATGGCTCGGACGCAGGTTGCGCAGCCCGCAGGCGCAGTTGCAGGAGCGTCGCGCCCAGGTCGACAATCTGGCCCGGCACATGCGCTCGGCACTGCGCGATACGGTGGCCGTACAGCGCCACCGCGTGGACGTGCTGGCGATGCGCTGGCGTGCCTGCAAGCCAGACATTAGCGCGGCGCAGGCTGAGTTGGGCCGCCTGGCGGCACGCATGGAGGCTGCGGCCGCGCG
>NZ_ANKP01000071.1:0-53123 GCF_000319775.1 Cupriavidus sp. HMR-1 | reverse complement strand
GCGGCGGGGCGGATGGTGAACGTGGTCATCTGGGGCGGGCGGAAAGCAGGCCAAAAAGGTTTGAGCGACGATTATCTTCCACTCCGCACGCCGTCACCACCCCGCCGCGTCGGCAACCCTTGCAACGTAGTCTGGCGCCAGGCAGTCGATGCCGATGCGCTCCGGGGTGCTGCGCAACCAGGTCAGCTGTCGCTTGCATAGCTGGCGCGTGGCGGCGATGCCGCGCTCACGCATCGTCGCGAAGTCGCAGTCGCCATCGAGGTATTCCCACACCTGACGATAGCCCACGCAGCGGATCGACGGCAGACCCAGGTGGAGGTCGCCGCGCGCGCGCAGGCGCTCCACTTCCTCGATCAACCCGCCTTTGAGCATCGCGTCGTAGCGGTCGGCAATGCGCGCGTGCAGCACGGCGCGGTCCGACGGCTCCAGGGCGATCACGCGGTAGCGTGCGTCGGCCGCACCCGTGAACGTGCGTGCGTCGGCTTGCCGTGCCAGCAGCGCGGACATCGGCTGACCGCTGAGGCGATGAATTTCCAGCGCGCGCTGGATGCGCTGGGCATCGTTGGGCGCGAGCCGCGCCGCCGTGACGGGGTCGACCTCGGCCAGCATCGCATGAAGCGCCGGCCAGCCGCGCTCGGCCGCCAGCGCGTCGAGTTCCGCGCGCACCGTGGCATCGGCCTGAGGCAGGTCGTTGAGCCCTTGCGTTAGCGCCTTGTAATAGAGCATCGTGCCGCCGACGATCAGCGGCGTGCGGCCGCGTGCGCGGATCTCGCCGATCAGCCGCTCGGCGTCGGTCACGAACTGCGCCGCTGAATAGCTTTCGAGCGGATCGATGATGTCGATCAGGTGATGCGGCACGCTGGCCAGTTCCTCGCGCGTGGGCTTGGCCGTGCCGATGTCCATCTCGCGATAGACCAGCGCTGAATCGAGGCTGATGATCTCGACCGGCGTGCGCGCGGCCAGTTCGAGCGCGGCCGCCGTCTTGCCCGATGCGGTGGGGCCGAGCAGGCAGACGACGGGCGGGTGGGACTGTGCGGACATCTTGAAGCTGGGGGAGATTACTGGCCGCGCAGGAACAGGCGGTCGAGTTCCGCAACCGTCAACTGCACCCATGTCGGGCGGCCGTGGTTGCACTGGTCGGCGCGCTCGGTCTGCTCCATCTGGCGCAGCAGGGCGTTCATCTCTTCTACGGTCAGCTTGCGATTGGCGCGCACGGCGCTGTGGCAAGCCAACGTGGCCAGCAGTTCATTCTGGCGCTCGGCCAGCACGCGCGAACCGCCGTAGGCCTGCAGGTCGCGCAGCACGTCGCGGGCCAAGGCTTCGGTATCGGCCTGCTTGAGGAGTGCGGGAATCGCGCGCACGGCGAGCGTCGTGGGGGATACGGGCTTGATGTCGAAGCCGAGCAGTCGCAGCGTTTCCTGATGTTCTTCGGCTGCGCCGATTTCCACCGGACTGGCCGGCAGCGTCACCGGAATCAGCAGCGGCTGCACCGCCAGTTCGCGCGCGTCGAGGGCGGTCTTGATCTGTTCGTACAGGATGCGCTCGTGAGCTGCATGCATATCGACCAGCACGAGCCCCCGGGCGTTTTGCGCCAGCACATAGATGCCGTGTAGCTGCGCCACTGCGTAACCGAGCGGATGATCGTCGTCGCCTTCGTCTGCCGCGGGCAGGGTGGAAGGCTGCAGCGGTAATCGATCGAGCAGGCCCGGCGGTTCGTCTGCGCGTGCTGCCTGTGCGTCGGCCAACCAGGCCGGTGGCTGTGGTGAGGGTTGCCAGGGCCGCGCGCCACCTTGCCCGGCGGCGTCGCGGACCATGCCCAGATAGGCTTGACGCGGCTGCGCGATACCAAGCTCGGTCTGGCGGCCTGCCGAATAATTGACCCACTGCGGCGCGGCGCCCGGCGCACCCGGCGCGCCGCCTGGACGGGCCGCAGGCATCGAAGGCCGTCCTGCCTCATCGGCGATCTCCGAATGCAGGCTGTCGCCTTGCTCGCCGGCCTGGCGTGCCAGGCATCGCTGCACTGCGTGATAGACAAACTGGTGCACCGCACGCGATTCGCGGAAGCGAACCTCGATCTTGGAAGGGTGAACGTTCACGTCGACCAGTTCGGGCGGCAGGTCCAGGCAGATCACATACGATGGGAATCGGTCCCCATGCAGCACGTCCTGATAGGCGCTGCGTACAGCATGGTTGAGCAGCTTGTCGCGCACGAAACGGCCATTGACGAAGAAATACTGCTGGTCCGGCCGGCCTCGCGATGCGGTGGGCAGTCCGGCAAAGCCATAGAGGTGCAGCGCGTCGGCCTGTTCGTCGAGCGGCAGGCGGGCGCGCGCGAAGTCGCTGCCGAGCACCTGCGCCGTGCGCGTGGCCACGTCACCGGCATTCCAGTGCTCCAGCGGCTTGCCGTTGTGATGCACCGAAATCGTGACGTCGGGCCGTGCCAGCGCGGCGCGGCGGATCATCTCCAGGCAATGCCCCAGCTCGGTTTGTTCCGATTTCAGGAACTTTCTACGGGCTGGCGTGTTGAAGTACAGGTGCTGCACGTCGATCATCGTGCCAACTCCGCCTGAAGCGGGTTGCAGATGGCCTGTGTCGGCGCTGATCTGGGTGGCGTGCGTGGCGGTGGCCGTGCGGCTGGTCAGCACGAGATGGGAGACCGAGGCAATCGAGGCCAGCGCCTCGCCGCGGAAGCCCAGTGTCAGGACCGATTCGAGTTCGTCCAGCGAGGCGATCTTGCTGGTGGCGTGGCGCATCAGCGCGACGGGCAGTTCGTCGGCGGGGATGCCGCAGCCGTTGTCGGTGATGACGATGCGTCTCACGCCGCCTTCCTCGAGCCGGATACCCAGTTGCGTGGCGCCGGCGTCGAGTGCGTTCTCGAGCAGTTCCTTGACGACCGACGCGGGCCGTTCCACCACTTCACCGGCGGCGATCTGGCTGATCAGCTGGTCCGGCAGCGGGCGAATGGGGCGGTTGGGTTGGGCGGTGCGAGGATGGGTACGGTCGGCTTCGGCAGGCATGTGGGCGATTATACGTGCGCGAGGACACGAATTCGGCACAGTCCTGGGCACTTTTCCGGGCGCCAGGTGACGGATCAAACCGGGCGCTCTTGTATGATGTGGACCTTCATTGAATGGGGACAAATTTGGATACCGCATTGCAACTGCTCGACATGGTTCTCCATGTCGACAAATTCCTCGGACAGTTCGTCCTGGACTATGGCGTCTGGGTCTACGGCATCCTGTTTGCGATCGTCTTTGCCGAGACCGGGCTGGTGGTGCTGCCCTTCCTGCCGGGCGACTCGCTGCTGTTCATTGCCGGCGCGATGTGCGCGACGGGCGCGATGAACGAATGGGTGCTGGCGGGGCTGCTGCTGGTGGCGGCCGTGACCGGCAATACGGTCAACTACATGGTCGGGAGCTGGATCGGGCCGAAGGTATTTGACCACCAATGGCGATTCCTGGACCAGAAGGCGCTGCTCAAGACGCACATGTTCTACGAGAAGCATGGCGGCAAGACGCTGGTGATGGCACGTTTTATCCCGATCGTGCGCACGTTCGCGCCGTTCGTGGCCGGTGTGTCGCAGATGACGTTCGCGCGATTCCAGCTGTTCAATGTGATCGGCGCGGTGATCTGGGTGTTCGGCCTGGTATTCGCCGGTTACTTCTTCGGCAACCTGCCGTTCATCAAGCAATACCTGAACCTGATCGTGCTGGCTGGTATTGGCGCGGCCGTGGTGCCGCTGGTGCTGGGCGGGTTGTGGAAGCTGGTGCGTGGCAAGGCGCGCGATACGCGCGCTTCCTGAGCGGGGCGGGGCCGGATGGGCCTGCAGCCGTTAGTTGAGGCTGCGGCTCATCATCCGCAAGGCCGGCATCCGATCGCGGATCTGCGTCGAGTCGGCCGCATCCGGGCGGGCCTGGACATAGGCTTCCAGGTCCTCCAGCGCCGGGCGGAAGCATTCCAGGTTGGCATACGCCAGCCCCCGGTCGCGTACTTCCTCGATCGAGTCCGGCAACAGGATCACCAGGCGGTTCTGCACCGCCAGCAGCCGCTGCCAGCGTGACTCCTGCAAATAGATCGCCTTCAGGTTGCGCAGCATCCGCGCGATGATCTCGCGATGGCTGGCCGTTTGCAAAAACAGGCCAAGCGGCACTTCGCTCGAATTGGTGATCCCCTCGCGCTCGAGATAGGGGTCGAGCATTTCCTGCAACTGTTCCTTCGACAGCGTCTCGCCGGTCAGCGGGTCGAGCACGACCTCGCCCGCCGGAATCGTCATGCGAACCAGGAAGTGGCTGGGGAAGGCAACACCCTTGAGCGGCAGGCCGATCTGCTGGCCGAGTTCCATGTAGAGGACGGCCAGCGAGATCGGAATGCCCCGGCGCTGCTTGAGCACCACGTTCAGGTACGAGTTGTCCGGGTCGTAGTAGTCGTTCGCGTTGGGGCCGAAGCCGAGATCGCGGTAGAAGAAATGATTGAGCAGGCGCAGGCGCTGGATGGCCGCCGTCCCCTCCGCGATCCGGCGCTTCAGGCGCAGGGCCAGAACATCCAGGGCTGCCAGTTCGGCTTGCAGGTCCAAGTCAGGATAGGCGTCCTGGGCGATCGCCAGCGCGGTCTCGGTGAGCGGGATCGCGTCGTCGTCGGCCACGAGGCTGGCGAAGTAGTCCAGGACTTTCGTGGAGGTCATGGCGGGTTCCTGACTAGCCCGCGCGGCGCCGGAAGGAGGAGTAGCGCAGGCCCATGAGCCACAGTGTACCGAAGTAGACCGTCGCCGCAAGTACCAGGCAGGCGCCCATCAGCGCGATGCGCAACCCCGGGGTGGCGCCCAGCGCGATCCAGTCGAAGTTGCGTGCGAACCAGAGCAGCATGCCCGACAGGATCAGCATCGCGGCCACCAGTCGCAGCAGGAACAGGCCCCAGCCCGGCGCCGGGTGGTAGTAGCCGCGTCGGCGCAGGCCGTAGAACAGCAGCAGGGCGTTCACCGTGGCGCCAAAGCTGATCGACAGCGGCAGGCCCGCGTGCTGGAGCATCGGCACGAACACATAGTTGGATGCCTGCGTGATGATCAGCACGAGAATGGCGATCTTGACCGGCGTCCGGATGTCCTGGCGCGCGTAGAAGCCCGGCGTCAGGATCTTGATCAGAATCAGCGCAAGCAGCCCGACGCCGTAGGTGGTCAATGCCTGCTGCGTCATTTCGACCGCATGGGCGTCGAACCGGCCATAGTGAAACAGTACCGACGTGATCGGCGTGCCGAACAGCATCAGTCCGGCCGCGCATGGCAGCGCCAGCAGGAACGTCAGGCGCAGGCCCCAGTCGAGCAGGCCGGAGTATTCCTCGCGATTGTCCTCGGCGCTTGCCCGCGACAGGCTAGGCAGCAGGATCGTGCCTAGCGCGACGCCGAGCAGCGCGGTGGGGAATTCCATCAGCCGATCGGCATAGGTGATGTACGACACCGCGCCGGCTCCGAGTCGCGACGCGATATTGGTATTGATGATCAGGCTGATCTGCGCCACCGATACGGCCAGCAGCGCCGGCAGCATTTGCGTGATCACGCGGCGCACGCCAGGGTTTGCCCAGGCGGCGCGCAGGTTGAGCGACACACGCGGCATCACGCCGAGCTTGCGCATCGCGGGTACCTGGATCACCAGCTGCAGCACGCCACCGACCAGCACGCCCCACGCCTGCGCGTAGATTGGCTGGCTCATGTGCGGGCCCACGAACAGGGCGGCCACGATCAGGCAGAGGTTCAGCAGGACGGGCGTGAACGCTGGCACGGCGAAGTTGCGCCAAGTGTTCAGGATGCCCGAGGCCAGGGCCACCATCGAGATCAGGCCAATGTACGGGAACATCACGCGCGTCATGAAGACGGCGGCGTTGTAGGTTTCGGAGTCGCCACGGAAGCCGGTGGCGACCACCGTCATGACGATCGGCGCGCCGATCACCCCGAGCAGCGATACTGCGGCCAGCACCCAGGTCATCACCGTGGCCACGGCATCCACCAGGCTCATGGTCTCGTCATGGCCGCGCTTGCCGTGGTACTCGTTCAGGATCGGCACGAAGGCCTGCGAGAACGCGCCTTCGGCAAAAATGCGGCGCAGCAGGTTGGGGATGCGGAACGCCACGTTGAAGGCGTCGGTCATGTCCGAGGCGCCAAAGGCACGGGCGATCAGGATTTCGCGCACCAGGCCGGTGATGCGGGAGAGCATCGTCAGGCTGCTGATGGTGGCAAGCGCTTTGAGCAGGTTCAAGATGAGAATTCGGGGAAGCGTGAGGCCGGCGTGCGGTCTGCGCCGGGGCGGCAAACGGGTTTGAGACGCTCGGCCGGCCGTAAAGTTGCCGCGACACCACGCTTCCTGCGCGGCTGCGACTGCTCATGTGGCGGGTATTATACGGATGCAGCCTTGCGGATCGACCGTGACTTGCCCCCGTACGGCGGGGCAGGGGCGGGCGTGGTGCGACAGGTACGGGTTGTTCTTGCCTGTCCTGTTGCGATGTGTGTATAATCGCCGATTCGCAAGGACAGTCGCGTTCCGGATTCGTTTGTCCGAACATCCCGGGTCGCAGATGTGACTTAATTGTTGCGTCCCATTTTGTTGCGTCGCCCCGGGCGCGCATTCTGAATTCAGGAAGAGATACATGGCAAATTCCGCACAAGCTCGCAAGCGCGCGCGCCAAGCCGTCGCCGCGAACGCCCACAACTCCAGCCTGCGCTCGCGCCTGCGCACTGCCGTCAAGGCCGTTCGCAAGGCTATCGACGCTGGTGACAAGGCCGCTGCTGCTGAGATCTACAAGCAGTCGCAAGTCGTGATCGACAGCATCGCCGACAAGAAGATCGTGCACAAGAACAAGGCTGCACGTCACAAGTCGCGCCTGTCGGCCGCCATCAAGGCCATGGCTGCCTGATAGCTGCCTGGGTCACTCCGGTGACCCTGTGGTACAAAAAAAGCTCGTCATTGCGACGAGCTTTTTTTGTTTTCCGGCTACTGATTCCGGCTTCGGGTCCGCTTTCCTTCCCCTTGCTTCCTGTTGGGTTTGCCTGACGGCTCTGTCCGGGCCGCGCCTGCCGCGACCCGTGCTCCCGTCGCTTATTCGCCGAACGAGCAGGCTTCGACGACCTGGAGGTTGTTATCGCGCGCGAAGTTCAGGACGAAGTCGAGCGCCTTGGGCTCGATATCCCGCAGGCGGGTGTCCACCACAACGTTCTTGACCCCGGCCACGATCATCGGTCGCACATACGGCGAGTAGGTCAGGCGAGGGTCGCCGGTGTCGCCCTCGGGGCGAAATTGCGCCATCACCCCGCACAGTCGCTCAGCCCAGTCGCTCGGGCGGAAGGTCTTGCCTTCCTTGGTCACACCTTGGATGAAATATTCGCGAACTTGGGGGGTCGTCATGGGACTGCGGGGATCTGCTTGGTGACTCGACGGTAAACCCGCTTCAACGGGCGCCCGTTTGACGCATCCGGAGCGCAAAGGTTCTCGCGCATCCGGGCTGGAGCAGCAGGGCGGTGGTGTCGGCGGGGGCACTTTTGATGCCGGCGGCGGGCGGTGGCATGGGTATGCCGGGCCCCGCGTGAATCAGCGAGTATTATATCTTATATAAGAGTTGCGCATAGCGGGAAATCCTGTCGGAAACCTGTCAATGGGGGCCCCGGCGCGTGTCGCCAGTGGGCGCTACGGGCTCGCCAAAGCAGGAATAATCCCTTATGATTCTTGCAATTACATTGCGTAAGCGACGCGAAAGGCGGCTCCGCGACACGCTCTGGCCCTGAAGGATCGCCCAGTCTGGCGTCCGGGCCACGTGTCCAAACCGAGCCGCCTTATTTGTTTTATGAGCCCAACCCCGATCAAGCATTACCTCCAGTTCAGCGATCTCAGTGCCGACGAGTACGAGTACCTGCTGGACCGCGCGCAGATCCTCAAGGCGAAGTTCAAGAACTACGAAACGTGGCACCCGTTGCATGACCGCACGCTGGCCATGATCTTCGAGAAGAATTCCACGCGCACGCGCCTGTCGTTCGAAGCCGGCATCCACCAGCTCGGCGGTCACGCGGTGTTCCTGAATACCCGCGATTCGCAACTGGGCCGTGGCGAGCCGATCGAGGATGCCGCCCAGGTGATTTCGCGCATGGTCGACATCATCATGATCCGCACGTTCGGACAGGACATCATCGACCGCTTTGCCAAGCACTCGCGTGTGCCGGTGATCAACGGGCTCACCAACGAATACCACCCGTGCCAGGTACTGGCCGACGTGTTCACGTACATCGAACAGCGCGGCGCCATCGCCGGCAAGACGGTGGCGTGGATCGGCGATGCCAACAACATGGCCTACACCTGGATCCAGGCCGCCGAGCGCCTTGATTTCACGTTCCATTTCTCGGCGCCCCCGGGCTATCAGCTCGATCCGGCGATGGTGCCGGACTGGGCCGCGTCGCGCGTGAAGGTGTTCGATAATCCGCTCGACGCTTGCCAGGGCGCACATCTGGTCACCACCGACGTGTGGACCAGCATGGGCTTCGAGGCCGAGAACGATGCGCGCAAGCGTGCGTTCAAGGATTGGATGGTGACGACCGCGATGATGGATCGCGCCGCGGACGACGCCCTGTTCATGCACTGCCTGCCCGCGCACCGTGGTGAGGAAGTGGAAGCGGCGGTGATCGACGGCCCGCGCAGCGTCGTGTGGGAAGAAGCCGAGAACCGCCTGCACGTGCAGAAGGCGCTGATGGAATACCTGCTCTGCGGCCGCTACTAAGCACCTGCCGGAGCCGATCAAAGGGGGCCGTCCAGGCTCCCTTTTTTACGCCCACCGATTTGATGAAACCCGAAGACTCGAGGAGATTGAGATGAGCCAGTTCGACAACGTATCCGTGGTCAAGAAGGCCAACCTGTATTTCGATGGCAAGTGCGTCAGCCACACGGTGACCTTTGCCGACGGCACGCGCAAGACGCTCGGCGTGATTTTCCCGGCCGCGCTGACGTTCAACACCGGCGCGCCCGAAATCATGGAAATTAATGCCGGCGTCTGCCGCGTGCGTCTGGCGGGTTCGGACGAGTGGAAGACCTATGGCGCTGGTCAGCAGTTTGACGTGCCGGGCAACAGCAGCTTCGACATCGAAGTGACCGAGACCCTGGATTACGTCTGCCACTTCGGTTAAGCCGTACTGAGAACTTTCCCCTCTCCCACGTTGTGGAAGAGGGGAGCAGACACCCTCTACAGAATCACCGGTTCCGGCTCGATCCGGACTCCGAAGTGCGCCTGCACTGCGTCCGCGATGCGGTTAGCCAGCGCCAGCAGCGCCGCGCCGGTTCCACCGCCGTGGTGCACCAGCACCAGCGCCTGTTTGCCGTAGACGCCCACCGGGCCGTCGTCGACACCCTTGAATCCACACTGGTCGATCAACCAGCCTGCGGCCAGCTTGTAGCTGCCATCGGGTTGCGGATAGCTGACGAGGGCAGGATGGTCGGCCAGCAGGGCATTGCGCAGCGCGGCGTCGACGACCGGATTCTTGAAGAAGCTCCCGGCGTTGCCGATCTTTGCCGGATCCGGCAGCTTGCGCGAGCGGATCGCGACGATCGCGTCGCGGACTTGCGCCGCATCGGGCGTGCGCACACCGTCCAGCTCACGCGCCAGCTCGCCGTAGTTCAGTACCGGTTGCCAGGTTTTTGGCAGCCGCAGCGTGACGGCGGTGATGATGTAGCGCTCGCGGCCTTCGCGCTTGAACAGGCTGTCCCGGTAGCCGAACGCGCATGTGTTCAGGTCGATCGTGACAAAGTCGCCGGATTGCCGGTCATAGGCACGTAGCCGGGCGAAGCGTTCGCGCAGTTCCACGCCATATGCGCCAATGTTCTGGATCGGGGCGGCGCCGGCCGTGCCCGGGATCAGCGCCAGGTTTTCCAGGCCAGGCATCCCTTCGTCGATCGTGCGGTTCACCAGCCCGTGCCAGGTTTCCCCAGCGCCGGCCGTGACGAGCCAGCTGGAATCATCCTCCGCCACGTCGTACCCGGGGATTTCCATCAGCAGCACACATGCATCGAGATCGCCGGTCAGCACCACGTTGCTGCCGCCACCGAGCACGACGATGGGCAGATTGCCGATCCGAGGGTCGGACAGGGCCGAAACCAGATCCGATTCGTTGCGAATATGGACGGCTAGGCGCGCGCGCGCATCGAACCCGAATGTATTGTGGGTGCGCAGGGGATAGAATTCGAGGAAATCTGCCATGCAAGGACGGGAAAAGCGGGCGCCGAAGCGGCGGAATGGCCTCCCCGGACTGAGAGGCAGGCCCGATTATACGTAACCGTTACGGACCGGCCGCTGCTTTGTGCCAGCGGCCATGCAATACCAGGAGAATTGAAATGCCGTCGTTTGACGTAGTGTGTGAAGCCAATATGGTCGAAGTGAAGAACGCCGTGGAGCAGGCCAACAAGGAAATCTCCACGCGTTTCGACTTCAAGGGTTCCGATGCCCGGGTCGAGCAGAAGGAGGGCGAGCTGATCGCCTTTGCCGATGACGATTTCAAGCTGGATCAGGTCAAGGACGTCCTGATCAACAAGATGGCCAAGCGCAACGTGGACGTGCGCTTCCTGGACTACGGCAAGGTCGAGAAGATTAGCGGCGACAAGGTCAAGCAGGTCATCACGATCAAGAAGGGCGTGACCGGCGATCTCGCCAAGAAGATCGTGCGCATGATCAAGGACAGCAAGATCAAGGTCCAGGGCAGCATCCAGGGCGATGCGGTGCGCGTATCGGGCACCAAGCGCGACGATCTGCAGGCGGTGATCGCCATGCTGCGCAAGGACGCCAACGAGGCACCCCTCGACTTCAACAACTTCCGCGATTAAGCGCGTCGCAGCCCGCAACCACCCAGCTCGCGGGCTGCCTTACAGCGCTATTGTTGCTACTTCGGCTGAGGCAGTCCGCCGATCTTCGCGCCCGGCTTGAGGCCCTTCTGGGCAAACCAGCCCTTGTTCATTTCCAGCGCGTAGCGCACGGCCGCGCGCGGGCAGTGATTGTCCTCGGTCTGCGGCTTCATTTCCTCGATGTTCACGATGCTGCCGTCATCGGCCAGGAAGGCGATCGACAGCGGCAGGTCGGTGTTCTTCATCCAGAAACAGTGGCCGGCCTTATCCTCGAACACGAACAGCATGCCGGCATTGGCTGGCATGTTCTTGCGGAACATCAGGCCGCGTTCGCGTGCCTCGGGCGAGGCTGCCACCTCCGCCTGGATGGCATACATGCCAGCGGTCAGCGGAATCACAGGCAGCGCGCTTTGTGCGTGGGCGAGCGTGGCCAGCACCGTGGTGCCTGCGGCCAGCAGAGTCTTGATCATGCGATGCATGGCGTTATCGGAAGTGAGTGGGTCGACTGCAGCCGAGAGCATAGCGCAGCGCGCGTGCGTCAGTCGTTCGCGCAATAAAAAAGGCAGGCCGTCGAAACGTGCCTGCCCTTCGCGTGAGCGCCGGACCGATGCCGGCGAGTCGCGCGCGAACCGCCTTACTGAGCAGCCGGAGCCGAAGCTTCAGTCTTCTTCGAGCTATGCTTCTTGCTGCTGTGATGCTTCTTGCTGGTGGACTTCGCGGGCTTGGCTTCCTTGGCGGCCGGTGCGGCAGCATCAGCAGCGGCGGGAGCCGAAGCCTGGGCGAAAGCGCCGGTAGCGAACAGACCAACAACCAGGGCAGCGATCAGTTTTTTCATTTGCGAGTACCTCGAGAATTTGTGTCCAGCATTTGGTGAGTGCGACGCGTAGTAGAACGTGTCACTCGAAAAAACGAAGCGGCAAGGCTGGCCGTTGACGCCATATTTACTTGAATTTGTAACTGCGTCTTGCCGGTCCCGATGTGGGCGCGCGCTCAGGTCTTGCAGTCGAAACATGCGGATTGTTGCTTGAAAGTCCTAGTTTCGAGACATCTGTTTCGCACCATTGGCCGGGCATCAGTCCCAGCTCCGGCAGTTTCAGATTGCCGATAGATATGCGGACGAGTCGAAGCGTGGGGAGCCCCACCGCGGTAGTCATGCGACGCACCTGTCGGTTCTTGCCTTCGCGGATCGACAACTCGATCCACGTAGTGGGAATGGCTGCGCGATAGCGGATCGGAGGATGGCGCTCCCACAACCATGCCGGCTCATCGACGACGCGCGCCTTTGCTGGCAGCGTCTTGAAATCTCCCAGGTCCACGCCGGCGCGAAGGGTGGCAAGCGCAGCCTCGTCTGGAACGCCTTCCACCTGAGCGAGGTACGTCTTGACGAGCTTGTGTCGCGGATCGGCGATGCGTGCCTGCAGCGCGCCATCGTCGGTGAGCAGCAGCAGGCCTTCGCTGTCCGCATCGAGCCGGCCGGCAGGATAGACGCCAGGCACATCGACACAGTCAGCCAGCGTCGCGCGCGAGGGGTGCGCGGAGAACTGGCTCATGGTCTGGTAGGGTTTGTTTAGCGCGATCAGGGTCATGGGCGCGAAGTATGCACGAGCCGCCGAATCATTTGGCGTGCCCACGGCGTTTATGCATAATATGCGGATGCTCTTGGGTCTTATATAAGACTGACATGAAATGCCGAGCGAGATGTGATCGCGGCCGTTCACGTGGCGAATCCAATTCGCCCGTTACAATGCCTTGCACGACACAATCGCATTGCCGGGCTCTGCGGCCTGGTGCTGTCCTTACCCCCATCCGCAGTTGGAGACGAATATGTATCAGCACATCAAGGTGCCGGCAGGCGAGAAGATCACGGTCAACACCGATCTTTCGCTGAACGTGCCGGATAATCCGATCATTCCCTACATCGAAGGTGACGGCACGGGTGTCGATATCACTCCGGTGATGCTGAAGGTGGTGGATGCCGCCGTGGCCAAGGCGTATGGCGGCAAGCGCAAGATCTCGTGGATGGAGATCTACGCCGGCGAGAAGTCGACCAAGGTCTACGGCCCGGATGTGTGGCTGCCGGAAGAGACCATGGAAGTGGTCAAGGAATACGTGGTGTCGATCAAGGGCCCGCTGACCACGCCGGTCGGTGGCGGCATCCGCTCGCTGAACGTGGCACTGCGTCAGCAGCTCGATCTCTATGTCTGTTTGCGCCCGGTGCGCTATTTCAAGGGCGTGCCGTCCCCGGTGCGCGAGCCCGAGAAGACCGACATGGTGATCTTCCGCGAGAACTCGGAAGACATCTATGCCGGTATCGAGTGGGAAGCCGAAAGCGAAGGCGCGAAGAAGCTGATCGCCTTCCTGCAGAACGAAATGGGCGTGAAGAAGATCCGCTTCCCGGAAACGTCCGGCATCGGCATCAAGCCCGTCTCGAAGGAGGGCACGCAGCGCTTGGTGCGCAAGGCGCTCCAGTACGCGATCGACAACGACAAGCCGTCGGTGACGCTCGTGCACAAGGGCAACATCATGAAGTTCACCGAAGGCGGCTTCCGCGATTGGGGCTATGAACTCGCGCAGCAGGAGTTTGGCGCGGAGCTGGTCGATGGCGGCCCGTGGTGCAAGTTCAAGAATCCAAAGACTGGCCGCGATATCGTCGTCAAGGACGCTATCGCCGACGCATTCCTGCAGCAGATTCTGCTGCGTCCGGCTGAGTATTCGGTGATCGCCACGCTGAACCTGAACGGTGACTACATTTCCGACGCCCTGGCTGCCCAGGTGGGTGGCATCGGCATCGCGCCGGGCGCGAACATGTCCGATTCGGTCGCCATGTTCGAAGCCACGCACGGCACCGCGCCGAAGTATGCAGGCAAGGACTACGTGAACCCAGGTTCGGAAATCCTCTCCGCGGAAATGATGCTGCGCCACATGGGCTGGACCGAAGCGGCCGACCTGATCATTCGCTCGATGGAGAAGTCGATCCAGTCGAAGAAGGTCACGTACGACTTCGCCCGGCTGCTCGAAGGTGCGACGCAGGTGTCGTGCTCGGGGTTTGGTCAGGTGATGATCGACAATATGTAAGCGCGACGGCCACTCCGCCGGAGACAGGAAGCCCCGCAGATGCGGGGCTTTTTCACGTCTAACGGCCGACGTAGATCACTCGATCGTCGCAGCGTTGGCCTGATAGCGAAATTCGATTGGGGGCAAGGTCTTCGGTCCTTGCGTTGCGGATAGTCAGCCGCGAAGACGCCCAGCGGGCGAGCGGTCGGAATATCGACGGACGGTGGGAGTGAGCGCGAGGAGCAGAAAGCAGAACGCCCGGCACGAGGCCGGGCGTTCCATCGGATGCGTGGCGTACCGCTAAAAGCAGCGTGCCGCTGGTCGGCATTGCCGTACCGTGGCACTGGATCCCGTTCCGCGGGGGTACATCCCCCAGCATCCTGACGGACCGACGCGGCTCTGCGGCCGGTTCGGTCGCGGCGCACTCTTACTGGTTCGCGTCCTGGATGTTCGTAGCTTGCTTGCCCTTCGGGCCTTGCACGATTTCGAACACCACACGCTGGCCTTCCTTCAGCGTCTTGAAACCCGACATCTGAATTGCCGAAAAGTGCGCAAACAGTTCTTCCTCGCCGTCGTCCGGCTTGATAAAGCCGAAACCCTTGGCGTCATTGAACCATTTGACGATACCGCTTGCCATAAACTCCCCCAACGAAAAAGCAGATTTCAAGCGGGGGAAACCGATGGCCAGCTGAAAAACACTTCGACGGGCTTCCAGCGTCGGCGCCCTGCGGCACCGGCAGCCAGAAGGCGCCGTATCGATGAGATTCGCGTGGTCGGCGCCCGGTTACCAGTCAAATGCTGGCATGCGGGTGCATGACCGACGCCGGTCGTGGGCCTCCCCTGCTCACGGAATCATCCGGACTGACCTTGTTGCTTGGCTCGCGTGGTCATGCCCGAATGCGCGAACGATTCTTTCGGCAAACCTACATACTGTCAAGCTGGCAGAATCCCCACTCGGCGCGGGGTGTGGCGGGATTGAAACGGCCACCAGTGGTACCTTTGGCGCCGGGGCGTACGGATTTTCCCGAATGCCCCGGACTGGTGCCAGGGAGCCGTCCCGCTCGTGTGCGGCGTGCTCCGCCAACGTGCGCCGAACGTCCTTTGTGTGGCGGGCCACGCAGAGAATTTACCGGGTGCGGGGCTTGAATAACAGCCCAGTTCCCCAAATTGCAGACTTGTGAACAAGGGTTAGAATAAAAGCCATGGCGACACGGCTGGCGAACACCCCCCAACGCGAAACAGGCACTGTCATCGAACGGAAGGAGCAGCAGCTCAAGCCGCCGGCGATGTACAAGGTGGTCCTGCTCAACGACGACTACACTCCGATGGAGTTCGTCGTGATGATCCTGCAGCAGTATTTCAGCAGGGACCGGGAAACGGCGACGCAGATCATGCTGACCGTCCACCGGGAAGGTAAGGGCGTTTGTGGTATCTATACGCGTGATATCGCGGCGACCAAAGTCGAGCTTGTATCAACCCATGCGCGGCAGGCGGGGCACCCGCTGCAGTGCGTGATGGAGGAAGCATGATTGCGCAAGAATTGGAAGTGAGCCTGCACATGGCCTTCGTCGAGGCTCGCCAGGCGCGCCACGAGTTCATCACCGTGGAACACCTGCTGCTGGCGTTGCTCGACAACCCCACGGCGGCCGAGGTGCTGCGCGCGTGCGCAGCCAACATCGAGGACTTGCGCACCAGTCTGAAGAACTTCATCGCCGACAACACGCCGGTCGTGCCCGGCACCGATGAAGTGGACACACAGCCGACACTCGGTTTCCAGCGAGTGATCCAGCGCGCCATCATGCATGTGCAGTCGACTTCCAATGGCAAGAAGGAAGTGACTGGCGCGAACGTGCTGGTGGCGATCTTCGGCGAGAAGGATTCCCACGCGGTCTACTACCTGCAGCAGCAGGGCGTCACGCGCCTGGACGTGGTGAATTTCATCAGCCACGGCATCCGCAAGGATCAGGCCGAGCCCGCCAAGCATGGCGACGGCAACGCCGAAGGCGAGGGCGGTGACGGCAAGGAAAGCCCGCTCGAGCAATACACCCAGAACCTGAACACGCTGGCCAAGGCCGGCAAGATCGATCCGCTGATCGGCCGCGAAAGCGAAGTCGAGCGCGTCGTCCAGGTGCTGTGCCGCCGCCGCAAGAACAACCCGCTGCTGACCGGCGAGGCCGGTGTGGGCAAGACGGCGATCGCCGAAGGGCTGGCCTGGCGCATTACCAAGGGCGAGGTGCCGGATATCCTGGAAAAGGCCGTGGTGTACTCGCTCGACATGGGCGCGCTGCTGGCCGGCACCAAGTACCGTGGTGACTTCGAGCAGCGCCTCAAGGGCGTGCTGAAGTCGCTCAAGGACAATCCGAACGCGATCCTGTTCATCGACGAGATCCACACGCTGATCGGCGCGGGCGCCGCATCGGGCGGCACGCTGGACGCCAGTAACCTGCTGAAACCGGCGCTGTCGTCGGGGCAGCTCAAGTGCATCGGCGCGACCACGTTTACCGAGTACCGTGGCATCTTCGAGAAGGATGCGGCGTTATCGCGCCGGTTCCAGAAGATCGACGTGGTCGAGCCTTCGGTAGACCAGACCGTGCAGATTCTGCGTGGCCTGAAGTCGCGCTTCGAGGAGCATCACGGCGTCAAGTACGCAGCCTCGGCGCTGACCGCGGCGGCCGAACTGTCGGCACGCTTCATCACGGACCGTCATCTGCCGGACAAGGCGATCGATGTGATCGATGAAGCGGGTGCGGCACAGCGCATCCTGCCGAAGTCGAAGCAGAAGAAGACGATCGGCAAGGCCGAGATCGAGGACATCGTGTCGCGCATCGCGCGTATCCCGCCGCAAAGCGTGAACCAGGACGACCGCAGCAAGTTGCAGACGCTGGAACGCGACCTGAAGTCGGTGGTGTTCGGTCAGGACCCGGCCATCGAGGCGCTGGCTTCGGCGATCAAGATGTCGCGTGCTGGCCTGGGCAAGACCGACAAGCCGATCGGCTCGTTCCTGTTCTCGGGCCCGACCGGCGTCGGCAAGACCGAAGTGGCCAAGCAGCTCGCGTTCATCATGGGCATTGAGTTGCTGCGCTTCGACATGTCCGAATACATGGAGCGCCACGCGGTGAGCCGCCTGATCGGCGCCCCCCCGGGCTATGTCGGTTTCGACCAGGGCGGCCTGCTGACCGAGGCCGTCACGAAGAAGCCGCACTGCGTGCTCCTGCTCGACGAGATCGAAAAGGCACATCCGGATATCTTCAACATCCTGCTGCAGGTGATGGACCACGGTTCGCTGACCGACAACAACGGTCGCCGTGCCGACTTCCGCAACGTGATCATCATCATGACCACCAATGCGGGCGCCGAGACGATGAACCGTGCCACGATCGGCTTCACCACCGCCCGCGAGCAGGGCGATGAGATGGCCGATATCAAGCGGATGTTCACACCCGAGTTCCGTAACCGGCTCGATGCGATGATCAGCTTCCGTTCGCTGGATGAGGAAATCATCCTGCGCGTGGTGGACAAGTTCCTGATGCAGCTGGAAGAGCAACTGCACGAGAAGAAGGTGGATGCCAGCTTCTCGGAAAAGCTGCGCAAGTATCTGGCGAAGAAGGGCTTCGATCCGCTGATGGGTGCCCGTCCGATGCAGCGCCTGATCCAGGACATGATCCGCAAGGCGCTGGCCGACGAGCTGCTGTTCGGCAAGCTTGTCAGCGGCGGCAAGGTCGCGGTGGACCTGGACGACGACGACCAGATCAAGCTGACGTTCTCCGAGGCGGATCCGGAGCCGCCCGAGGCGCCGGAAAGCGAGCAGCGCGCAGAAGTCTGAGCGTCTGACATATCAGCAAAATTGGATATCGGCCGGGTCATCCCCGGCCGTTTTTCTTGGGCGATTGTTCCAGCTTCGTGGGCTTTTGGGCGATCAGCGAAGGCATTGCCTGCAACGTGAGCGATCATCGGGCAAAATACGGGCGGGCGGCATGTCGCCCTTTCTTTTTTGTCACGCGGCCCTGTGGCCGCACAGCTCAAGTCACCGATGTCCTCTCCAGACCGCATGCGGCTGCGCCGTCTGCTGCTCAAGACCTTGCCGATGGGTGCCGTGCCCGTCGCTTCGATCTCCAGTCTCGCCCGCGCGGCAGAACCTGCCTCGAGTGGCCGTCCCATTTCCATGGTGTTGCCGTTCCCGCCGGGTGGCAGCGTGGACATCGTTGCGCGCCAACTGCAGCCCGGGCTGAAGAGTGGACTCGGCCAGACCGTCGTCGTCGATAACAAGCCTGGCGCTGGCGGACTGATTGCCAGCAGTACCGTGGCGCGTGCCAAGCCGGATGGCAATACGCTACTGATGGCTTTCGATACGCACGCGATCAATCCATTTGCGTACAAGAACCTGCCGTACGACACGTTCAAGGATTTCACGCCGATCTCCCAACTGGTGCGCTTCCCGCTGGTGATCGCTGCCAATCCCGCGCTTTCGGCCTCGAACGTGCGTGAGCTCGTGGAATTGGCCCGCGCCAATCCCAAGGGCGTGCGTTATGCCTCGTCTGGCATCGGCAGCCTGAACCAGCTTGCCGCGGAAGCGCTGGCCACCGACGCGGGCGTCCAGTTCCTCCACGTGCCCTACAAGGGTGGCGGCCCGGCCGTGCAAGCCGTGCTGGCGGGGGAAGTCGACCTGTTCTTCAGCAGCTACGCCGCCGTGCAGGCCCACATCGCCGCCAAGACGATCAAGGTGCTCGGCGTGACCGGATCGAGCCGCATCAAACAGCTTCCGCAGGTGCCGACCGTGGCCGAGCAGGGCTTCAAGGGATTCGAGGCCTACTCGTGGATCGGCGTTTTCGGCCCGGCTCATATGCAGCCCGATACCGTGACCCGCCTGCACGATGCGCTGGGCGTCGCGATTCGCCAGCCCAAGGTGGTTGAGGCGCTGACGGCTCAGGGTTTCGAAATTGCGGTTGGCACACCTGCCGACCTCGGCAACCTGGTGCGCCACGAGCATGACAAATGGCAGGCGGTGGCTCGCAAGGCCAATATCCAGTTCGAGTAAATGTCGAGTCAGCAATGAGCGGTCTGCCTGAACCTTTCGATCATGCCGTGGTGGTTTGCGGCGACCTGGACGCCGCGGTTGCCAACTGGCGCGCGCTGGGATTCACACTGACGCCGCGCGGCTATCACACTCTGGGATCGCAGAACCACTGCATCATGCTGGCGCGTGATTACCTGGAACTGCTGCACGTCACCGCGCCGAGCCCGAGTCGTCAGTACTACTGGGACGCCCAGCAGCGCGGGGATGGCTGCGCGGCCATGTCCTGCAAGAGCAGCGATGCGTTCGCCACGGCCGACCGCCTGCGTGCGGCGGGCTTCCAGCCGTCCGATCCGATCGAGTTCTCACGCCCGGTCCGGCTCGATGATGGCAGCGAGCATCCAGCCACGTTCCGCGTCACGGCACTTGATGGCGCGCCGGGCGCGCGCTACTTCGTCTGCGAACACCGCACGCCGGAGTTGCTGTGGCGCCCGGAATGGATGGCGCACGCCAATGGCGCTCGGGCCATTGCGGCAACGTATCTGGTGGTGGAGGCGGAGCAGGTGAGCCCGACGGCCGAGGCCTATGCTGTGCTGACGGGCGGGGCGATCATCGAGGCGACCGATGAGGCTGCCACGATCGCCATTGGCGACGCCAGGTTCGTGATCGTGGCGCCGCAGGCGCTGGCGGTTGCCGCTGGCGCACCGCAATTGCAACACGCCGAGCGCGGCTACGCGGCTATTCGCCTTGCCACGTCCAACCTGGCTGGCGCGCGCGCTCACTGGCGCGAGCAGGGTGTCGAATCTATCGACCTGTCACCGGAAGTCACGCTGATCCCGGCGATGCAGGCCAACGGTGTAGCGCTGATCTTCGAGCAGCGCTGAAGTTTTTCTCCCTCTCTCGCTGTGCGTGAGAGGGAGAGCACCACTCTCTCTGGCATTACGCTTTTGCGTGCGCGACGCCGGTCGACCCGAAGCCACCGGCACCACGCGTCGAATCCTCCGAGAATTCTTCCACCGTCGTGAATACCGGGCGCAGCACCGGCACGAACATCATCTGGGCGATACGCTCGCCGGGCTGGATCACGATCGGTTCGGTGCCGGGCGCGTTGCGGTTCCACACACTGACCATGATTTGCCCCTGGTAATCCGCGTCGATCACACCGATCGAATTACCGAGTACGAGCCCCTTCTTGTGGCCCAGACCCGAGCGCGGCACGATCGTGGCGCACATGTACGGGTTGGCCATATGCACCGCGATACCGGCCGGAATCAGTTGCGCAGGCGTGCCGGCCTCGATCGTGACCGGACCGTCCACGCAAGCGTGCAGGTCGATGGCGGCGGCCATGTCGCTCTGGTAGGCGGGCAGGCCCCAGTCATTCAGGCGGGCGTCGAGCACCTTGATTTCGACGGTCGGATTGGCGGCTACGGTCATGGAAGCGGTTTCCTGCAATGCGTGAAAGATGGGCTGGTCAGTCCGGCGAAAGCACGGACTGACCAAAGGCCGAATCATACCGCGCCGCGCCGGATGGCCTGGAGTCAGGCGGCCAGGTCGAATGCCTCGGCCAGCAACTGGTAGGTGCGCAGACGCGCCTTGTAGGAGGCCGTCACGCTCAGCACGACCAGTTCGTCCGCCGCGAACCGGTCCTTGAGCGCCAGCATCCGCTCGGCAACCTGCTCGGGCGTGCCGCAGATCGTGCGCGGCCGTTCGCGCTCGATGATCATCCGGTCACGTTCGGTCGGCGTGAAGTCAGCCGCCTGCGCCAGCGAAGGAATGGGCGCGTTCACGCCATAGGCCATCTGCAGCCGGCGGATATCGACCGCGCGTTCCAGCGTCGCGGCTTCCTGTTCGGTATCGGCGCAGATCACGAAGATTGCCGCGGCGCTGTAAGGCTTATCCTCGTAGCCGGGCTCGAACACTTCACGATATTGCTGCGCCACCAGATGCCCGCTGTGCGCATTGATGAAGTGGGCAAACGCGAATCGCAGCCCGAGACGGGCGGCCAGTGCGCCGCCGAAATCGCTCGAGCCAAGCACCCAGAGTTCGGGTTTGGTGTCGATCACCGGCTGCAGCAGCACCCCTTCGGCCAGATGGTCGGGCGGGACTTCCCCGCGCAGCAGCCATGCCAGGTCCTGCACCTGTTGCGGGAACTGGTCGCCACGGTTGTACTGCCCCATGGCCACCGCCTGCGCGGTGCGCATATCGCCGCCGGGCGCGCGGCCCACGCCCAGGTCGACGCGGTTCGGGAACAGCGCTTCGAGCATACGGAACTGCTCGGCCACCTTGAACGGGCTGTAGTAGGGCAGCATCACGCCGCCGGAGCCCACGCGGATGCGCTTCGTCGCGCTGCCCAGCCGCGCCAGCATGACTTCGGGCGCGGGATTGCAGACGCCTTGCAGACCGTGGTGTTCGGCGCACCAGTAGCGGGTATAGCCGAGATCGTCGGCCATCTGGGCCAGTTCGACGGTCGCAGCCACGGCGTCGCGCGCGGTATGGCCGGCGATGACCGGGCTTTGGTCGAGCACCGACAGGCGCAGCTTGGGGCGGGGTTGGCTCATGGCAGGCAGGGCGGCGGATTACACGGGTTTGCGCGGCAGACGCTGGCCGATTGCGGTGACAAGCTCGCGCGCCAGCGAGAGCTTGTCCGCGCGCGGCAGGCGCGTCATGCCGTTGGCATCGAACAGCACGATCTCGTTGTCGTCGAGACCGAACGTGCGATGGCCGATATTGCCGACCAGCAGCGGCACGCCTTTGCGCTTGCGTTTCTGCTCGCCGTATTGCTCCAGGTTCTCGCTCTCGGCCGCAAAGCCGACGCAATAGGGGGCATCGGCACGGGCGGCCACGGCAGCCAGGATGTCCGGGTTCTGCACGAATTGCAGGGTCGGCGTGTCGGTGTCGTTGGCCTTCTTGAGCTTCTGCTGCGCGACCTCCGCGGGACGCCAATCCGCCACGGCGGCCACGGCGACGAACACGTCGACATCGCGCAGTTGCGCCATGACCGCGTCGTGCATCTGCTGGGCGCTGCGCACATCGGTGCGTGTGACGCCACGGGGCGTGTCGAGCGCGGTCGGGCCAGCCACCAGCAGTACCTCGGCACCCGCTTCACGTGCGGCGCGCGCGATCGAGAATCCCATCTTGCCCGACGACAGGTTCGTGATGCCGCGTACCGGATCGATCGCTTCGAACGTCGGGCCAGCCGTGATCAGCACGCGCTTTCCAGCCAGCGGTTTGGGCTGGAAGAACGCGATCAGATCTTCGACGAGTTCTTCCGGTTCGAGCATCCGCCCATCGCCGATTTCACCACAGGCCTGGTCGCCCGTGCCGGGGCCGAGAATCATGACCCCGTCGGCGCGTAGCTGCGCGGCATTGCGTTGCGTTGGCGCGGCAGCCCACATCTGCCGGTTCATCGCCGGTGCCACCAGCAGCGGGCATTCACGCGCGATGCACAGCGTGGTCAGCAGGTCGTCGCAGAGGCCGTTGGCCACCTTGGCGAGGAAATCGGTCGATGCTGGCGCGATCAGGATGGCGTCCGCCTCTCGTGAGAGGTCGATATGCGCCATGTTGTTGTCGATGCGGGCGTCCCATTGGGAGAGGAACACCGGGCGTCCGGAGAGCGCCTGCATCGTGACAGGCGTGATGAAGTGCGTTGCCGCTTCGGTCATCGCCACCTGCACCGTGGCGCCAGCCTTGGTGAGCAGTCGGACCAGCTCGGCTGACTTGTAGCAGGCGATGCCGCCAGTCAGACCAAGGACGATGTGCTTGCCGCGCAAATCCATGGGGAGAGCTCTTCAGGGAGACGGGAGTCTGCGCATGATACCGCTGGGAGAGGCGACGCGCTGGAAGGGATAGTTGGCTGGCGCCCTCTCCCGTTTGTGGGAGAGGGGCGTATGACAGGCGTCAGTGACGTCGCACGCGCCGCAGCTCGTCGACGATCAGCAGGATCGCCCCGAGCGTGATCGCGCAGTCCGCCACGTTGAATGCCGGGAAATGCGTGTTACGAAGATGGAAGTCCAGGAAGTCGATCACGTGGCCGTGGATGATCCGGTCGACCACATTGCCCACGGCGCCACCGAGTATCAGCGATACCGCCAGGCAAAACAGCTTCTGCCCGGTATGGCGATAGAGCAGCCAGATGATGAACGCGCCGACCACCACGCCCAGCAGCGTGAAGAACCAGCGCTGCCAGCCGCCCGCATCCGCCAGGAAGCTGAACGCGGCGCCCTTGTTATAGACCAGCACCAGGTTGAAGAAGCTGGTGACCGGGCGCGACTCGCCGTACTGGAACGAGCGCGTGATCACCACCTTGAAGAACTGGTCGATCATCACCACCAGCAGGGCGAAGGCCATCCACAGCCACGGCGTGACGTTGCTGCTGGCGCCCTTGCTCTTGCCGCGGGCCGGCGTCGAACGCGTCGAACGAGTGGACGATGCCATCAGGCGTGGCTCCTGTGTTCACCGGCGCCGAACAGGTTGCTGTCGCAGCGGCCGCAGATCGTCGGATGCTCGGGGTTGTGGCCCACGTCGGCGCGGTAGTGCCAGCAACGCTCGCACTTGGCGTGCTGCGACGGCGTGACCGTCACCAGCAGGTCGCCGCCTTCTGGCGCCGGCGTAACCTTGGCGGCCGACGTCAGCAGCACGAAACGCAGGTCGTCTTCCAGGCTCTGCAGCGCGGCCAGCACCGGACCGCCCGCGGCGATCGTGACTTCCGCCTGCAGCGACGAACCGATGTCGCCTTCCACGCGCACGGCTTCGAGCTGGCGCGTGACTTCGGCGCGCACGGTACGGATCTCGTGCCACTTCTGCAGCAGTGTGTCGCCGTCATCCACCGACGGGATCGCATAGTACGTGCTCGTGAAGATCGTGTCCTTGTGCTCGGTGCCGTGGGCAAAGATCTGCCACGCTTCCTCGGCCGTGAACGTCAGGAACGGCGCCATCCAGTGCAGCATCGCCTGGGTGATGTGATACAGCGCGTTCTGCGCGCCACGGCGAGCCTTCGAGTCGGCGGCCGTGGTGTACAGGCGGTCCTTTAGTACGTCCAGGTAGAAGCCGCCGAGGTCCTCGGAGCAGAACGTCTGCAGTTTGGCGACGACCGGGTGGAACTCGTAGGCCTGGTAGTGCGACAGCACCTCCTTCTGCAGACGGTCGGTCAGCGCCACGGCGTAGCGGTCGATCTCGAGCCATTCCGACGCCGGCAGCGCGTGCTTGGCGTGGTCGTAGTCGGTCAGGTTGGCCAGCAGGAAGCGCAGCGTGTTGCGGATGCGGCGATAGCCTTCCACCACGCGCTTCAGGATTTCGTCGGAGATCGACAGCTCGCCCGAATAGTCGGTCGATGCCACCCACAGGCGGATGATCTCGGCGCCCATCTTGTTCGAGATGTCCTGCGGCGACACTGTATTGCCGACCGACTTCGACATCTTCCGGCCTTCGCCGTCGACCGTGAAGCCGTGTGTCAGCAGTGCCTTGTAGGGCGGCTTGCCATAGAGCATCGACGCGGTCAGCAGCGACGAGTGGAACCAGCCGCGATGCTGGTCCGAGCCTTCCAGATAGAGGTCGGCAAGGCGGCCATCCGGCAGGTCGGCGGCCGGATCGTACAGCTCGTCACGGTGCGAGCCGCGGATCACCGTCCAGTGCGTGGTGCCGGAGTCGAACCACACGTCGAGCGTGTCGCGGTTCTTTTCGTACTGCGCGGCTTCGTCGCCGAGCAGGTCCTTCGGGTCGAGCGTCTGCCAGGCCTCGATGCCGTGCTTCTCCACAAGCTTGGCCACTTCCTCGAGCAGCTGGGGCGTGCGCGGATGCAGGGCGCCCGTTTCCTTGTGGACGAAGAAGGCCATCGGCACGCCCCACTGGCGCTGGCGCGAGAGCGTCCAGTCCGGGCGGTTGGCGATCATGTTGTGCAGGCGCTGCTTGCCCCAGGCCGGGTAGAACTCGGTAGCCTCGATGCCAGCCAGCGCGGTTTCGCGCAGCGTCGGGCCGTTGTCCACCGGGTCCACGTCCATGCCCGCGAACCACTGCGACGTGGCGCGGTAGATGATCGGCGTCTTGTGACGCCAGCAGTGCATGTAGCTGTGCTCGTACTTGTGCGAGTTGAACAGGTTGCCCGACTCGCGCAGCACCTCGACGATCTTCGGATTGGCATCCCAGATCGACAGACCACCGAACAGCGGCAGCGTGCTGGCGTAGACGCCATCGCCCATCACGGGGCTGATGATGTCCGAATCCGGCATGCCGTGCGCCTTGCACGACTGGAAGTCTTCCACGCCGTAGGCCGGCGCCGAGTGGACGATGCCGGTACCGGTGTCGGTGGTCACGTAGTCGCCCAGGTAGACCGGCGACGTACGGACGTAGCCGGCGTCCATTTTCGCCAGCGGGTGGTGGAAGCGCACTTCGGTCAGCGCGTCACCGCGCGCGGTGGCAACGATCGTGCCTTCCAGCGCGTAGGTCTTGAGTTGTTCCTCGACGCGATCCTTGGCCAGGATCAGGAAGCCACGCGGCGTGTCGACCAGCGCGTATTCCACCTCCGGGTGCATGTTCAGCGCCTGGTTCGACGGGATGGTCCACGGGGTGGTGGTCCAGATCACGATCCAGCCCGGCTTGCCTTCGATCTGGGCGAGCGGCACATGGAATGCGTGAGCGATCTTGTCGGTCTCGGCGAACGGGAAGCCGACGTCGATCGACAGGTCGACCTTGTCCTTGTACTCGACCTCCGCCTCGGCCAGCGCCGAGCCGCAGTCAAAGCACCAGTTGACCGGCTTCAGGCCGCGGAACACGTAGCCGCGCTCCATGATCTTGCCCAGCGCGCGAAGCTCGTCGGCCTCGTTGCTGAAGTTCATGGTCAGGTACGGGTTCTCCCAGTCGCCGAGCACGCCCAGACGCTCGAAGTCCTTGCGCTGGCGGGCGATCTGCTCGGTGGCGTAGGCGCGCGCCTTCGACTGGACTTCCTGCACCGGGAGACCCTTGCCGAACTGCTTTTCGATCTGGATCTCGATCGGCATGCCGTGGCAGTCCCAGCCCGGCACGTAGACGGCGTCCAACCCGGTCAGGCCGCGCGCCTTGATGATCATGTCCTTCAGGACCTTGTTGACTGCGTGGCCGATGTGGATATCGCCATTGGCGTACGGCGGGCCGTCATGCAGCACGAACTTCTTGGCGCCATGGCGGGCGGCCCGGATCTTCTTGTAGAGCTGCTTGTCCTGCCATTGCTTGACCCATTGCGGCTCGCGCTTGGGCAGATCGCCGCGCATCGGGAACGGGGTATCCAGCAGATTGACCGGATACTTGCTTTTTTCAGGCTTGGCGCGTTTGTCGTCGGACATGGTTGATTCTCAAGGCAATTCGGTAGGGCGCGGCGCGTGCATGACCACCGCGCGTGTCATTCGGGGTGAGGCAGGGCGGGTCCCGGCCGCGGCTCGTTGATCGAGCGCGCTGCCGGCCGCTAGCTAATTCGGTCGGTGGCGGAGGTGGCGAAGTCGCGCCGGCCGGCATCCGGCGCGGTCTGGCCAAAGAATGCGCGCGCGTCGGCGGCGTCCTTGGCGATGGCCGCGGTCAGCGCTTCGAGCGTGTCATAGCGCTTCTCGTCACGCAGCTTCTTCATGAATTCCACCCGTATCAGCTTACCGTACAGGTTTTCGTTGAAGTCGAAGAGGTGCACTTCCAGCAGCACGCGGCCGGCGTCCTCGACGGTCGGCCGCACGCCGATGCTGGCCACGCCTTGCACCGGATGGTCGGCAATGCCATGCACCTGCACTACGAAGATGCCGTTCACGGCCGGGCGCTTGTGCGAGATCCGCAGGTTCAGCGTCGGAAACCCGAGGTCACGGCCGAGCTTGCGCCCATGGATCACGTGGCCGCTGATCGCGTAGCCGTGGCCGAGCAGCCGGCGCGCATGTTCCAGGTCGCCACCGGCCAGTGCCTGGCGCACGGCGGAGCTGGAGATGCGGATGCCGCCTTCGGAGACCGATCCCATCTGCTCGACATCGAAACCGAACTGCCGGCCGGCCTCCTGCAGATAAGAGAAGTCGCCGGCGCGCTTGGCGCCGAAGCGGAAGTCGTCGCCAACCAGCACCCATCGGGCGTGCAGGCCGTGCCAGAGCACGTTCTCGACGAAAGCCTGAGGTGACTGGGCGGCGAAATGCGCGTTGAAATGCTCCACCACCACGCGATCCACGCCGTTGCGGCGCAGCGCGTCAAGCTTGTCGCGCAGCAGGGCAATACGGGTGGGAGCGTGCTCGGGGGCGAAGAATTCGCGCGGATGCGGCTCGAATGTCATCACGCACAGCGGCAGGCCGCGTGCATCGGCGGCCGCGCGGGCGCGCGCGAGCAACGACTGGTGGCCGCGATGCACACCGTCGAAATTGCCGATGGTAAGCGCGCAAGGCGCCCGGCTTTCGGCATTGGGCAGACCGCGGAAGACTTTCACGAGGACGGCGGACGAGCGTTTTTGGGGAGGGTAGGAGCATACCATCACTGGCAATGCTCCCCCCTAAGAACCGTACGTGCGAGTTTCCCCGCATACGGCTCAAGCCTCTACAAAATGATTGAGTTAATCAAACACCGGCTTCACTGCAACTTGACCATAGGAGTGAACTTGGACATGACAGTCGGGGTGCACCAGAACTCGATTCCCTAGAGCGTCCGAGCCACCGGAAACCCGTGGTTCGATGTGATGGTCATGCCATCTTGTCTCTTTGGTTATCTTGCCTTGGCATACCGCGCATAAGCCCCGCTGGGACATGAACAGCTTTGCCCACTGCTGTCGGTACGACATGCTTTCTGCCATACGTTCCTGCCGCAGTGTTTCGCCATACATTTCCTGCGCTGGGTCGAAGGGGTTGTAGTCCCCTCGAACCTTCTTGTGCCTCCGAATAGGCGTACTCGGTATCGAATACAACTCCATCCAGTAGCGTTCGCCAGCCTTACCCAAAACGTTGGTTCCAAACACCCAGTTCCGCATTCCGATTGAGGCAAAGTACTTCCTCCGCACCCACTCGGTATTCTTCCCTCGGTGTCGCCGTTTTGCCCACCTCCATAGACACCTGAAGATCAGGTGCTCCATTCGGGTGAACGCCGCCTTTGCAACCACTGGGCCGTGATACTGTGCCCAACCCCTCAGCATCGGGTTCAGCGTTCGGATCAGATCCTCCGGCTTTTTCCCATGGTGTGTCCTGATAACCTCCTTGGCCCTGCGATAGAACGCTAGTGCGTTCTTCTTGCTCGGCTTGATGAGCAGCGTTCCCGAATACTTCCGGAAATTCCACCCAAGGAAGTCAAAGCCATCGGCGATGTTCACGATTCGCGTTTTCTCCGGGGAAAGAGTGAGTCCCCGTACAGCTAGGAACTGTTCTACCCACGGCTTCACTTCGTGCTCCAAAACTTCCGGCGTATTGCCGGTGATCACGAAGTCGTCCGCGTACCGCACGACATTCACCTTTAGCCTGTTGGCCTGGACAGTCCCGAGTTTCGTTCGTAAGAACTTCATCAGGTCACGTTCCAGTCCATTCAGTGCCACGTTGGCCAAGGTTGGGGAGATGATGCCCCCCTGTGGTGTTCCAGCATCGGTCGCCTGAAACTGGCCTTGAAATACCACGCCAGCCTTCAGCCACTTCCGAAGGATTGCTTTGTCCATGGGGACATTGCGCTCCAGCCAGTCGTGGCTGATATGGTCGAAGCACCCTTTAATGTCTGCCTCCAGCACCCATTGGGCCGAAGCCTTTTTGGACAAGGAGACAAACAGCTGGGACATGGCATCCGCAGTCGAACGATTAATCCGAAACCCGTAAGAGTTCGGATCGCTCGTCCCCTCGGACACCGGCTCCAGCGCCAGCAGGTATAGCGCCTGCATGGCTCGGTCGTGCAGAGTTGGAATGCCCAAGGGGCGCTCCTTCCCATTCGCCTTCGGGATGTACACCCGCCTTAACGGCAGCGGACGATACCCCCGGCGCTTCAACCTCCCAATGGCTTCCCATCGAGCTTCAGGCGAGTCCCACGCAACGCGGTCGACACCAGCCGTCCGCGCCCCTTGGTTCATCGCCACTCGCCTTACCGCCGATGCCTTGGCAGAAAACGAGCGGGTCAGGGACCGTTGCAAGGTTTTCACCCTGCGCCAATCCCCTTCCTGTGTTGCCTTCGCAATTCGAATCTGCATTGCCCGAACATTCCGTTCGACGCGGCGCCAATTGATGTCGCCCCATCGCTGCGGGATGCCGGAGGGCGCAGATTCATCCTCACGGATCAATGCTTCCATGCTGCTCTCCTATCTTGAGGACTTCCCAAGACGACGGAGACAACATGCCCCTTGAGGGGCATATCACCCCCCAAGGGAAGAAAATTAAACAAGCGAGTTCAGTCAGCCGTCTTGCGACGAAAGACCAGTTGGAAGTCTGCCCGCTTTCGCGTGAGGTAATGTCTCAACCCCTATCCGGACCATTACAGCCCGGCATTCGCTTTTTCCAACCTCCCATACCCGCACAGCCAACAGCGTTCCTTGCGGTTCGCCTGCCTGAGCCATACCGCGCTCCGGCAGCCATACGGGCTTACCACGTTCCCTGCGCATTACACGACTGGGTTAGGGCCTGCCTCTTCACCGGTGGTCCGAATGGCGACGTGTTCCGAACTTTCAGCGGAACAACCGACCACATACCTTTTTTGGTTAGTGCCTATCAGCAGCTTTGGCACTGCAATGCTTACGGTGTTTATCAGCAGTTCACATATGTTGCCCATACCAGCCAGCCTGGCTCCTCGACCCCATTGCTGCTAGGAGTCTCTGCGTCTCTACCTCTCGGCAGTTACGCACCCTTGCGGGGGCTTCGTTGTCAGGAGAGCTTCACACCCCACCGTTACCCGTGACGCATGTCTCCCTAGGCTACTGCTAGTCGCATAGCAGGTTCTCTATCGAGGCACCCTCGCGGGTGTATTCGACCGAACCATAACGCGCAGAGCTAAACGCTCCGGAAACCTCACTTCAATACTTCAGTGCCTCCATACTGGCAGGCGCTCGAAGAAGACAGGCGCTGACGCGCCCGCCTCCATCCCAAAGACGTAGCGCCGACCCTACTGGGCCGGGTTGAATGCTATGTAGCGAAGACGCAGCAAATTACCGCCGCATATTCGCCCACACCTCCGTAGAGAGTGCGTACTGCAAAGACACCTGCCCAAAGGCAAGCGTCCCCGCCTTTGGGCAATGGCTGGAAATCCATCCAGCAGAAAGCAAGCTTTGAGTTGGCCGATACTTTGGCCTCCTCGCAACACATGGACTCGCTCCGGCCTTGCGGCCGGGTTTGTCAAAGCAAGAAATGGTTGAGATTGGACGGTTCTGGCCGAAGCCTCCCCTTGTCTCAACAAAGGTCGATGCTCTTAACGTAGAGCTACCGGACACGAGGGTGCGTGTCGCACGAAAGGGGGCATTATAAGGCGAACCACCGGTTTGCCGCCCGAAAAGCCTGCCGGCCGACCAATTTGACGCCGGTCTGGCGCGCGCTTTCGACACACGTCCCCCACAAACGTGGTGCTTTTGACAAATTTGTGGGTTATTGGGGTGCCTCGCAATGGCGCGGCGCCGCAAAAATCGGCATGATATGCCCCACTTGCAACAAAATTGCGCGATTTCTGCAACGTCGGCAGACTTGTCTGATGCCAGTTGCAGCGACGAAGAACGTCGCCTTACGTGCCACGCCACACTTGAACGCGCTGCTCAACAAGATCCTGCCCCCGCCCGGGCCGCAACTGGACACCGAAACGCGAGCCAAGCTGCTCGTCACCGTTCATCGTGTCTCCCCCACGGGCATCGCATCCTCAGCCCTGCTGCCGGGGCTGACCGCGTACACGTTCTGGAACGAAGCCAACCACGTGGCGCTGGTGATCTGGTGCGCCATCATGTTGCTGCTGACCATCGGCGGGACGTGGTTCTACCTTGGGTTCCAGCGCGATATGGGCAGGTTGAGCCGCTCGGCGCACACGCGCAAGTGGTGGAACAACATGCGCGCCATCGCGTTCCTGACGGGACTGACCTGGGGCAGTTCGGCGCTGCTGCACCTGTATTCGTCGTCCGTGGTGTTTTCGAGCGTGCTGTATCTGCTGACGCTGGGCGTGCTCGCGGGCGGCGCCACGTCGCAGTCGCCCATCCCATCGAACCTGGTCTTTGCCGGCGTGCCGATCCTTGTGCCGAATGTGCTGCTGGCCGACTTTGCCTTTCCGGGCCATGGCACGTATGTGCAATTGCTGCTGGCTATCTATGCGCTGATGCTGGCCCGGCATTCGCTGAATCTGCAGCACACGTTGGTGCGCGCCATCCAGCTCGAATCCGAAAGCCGCCGGCTCGCCAAGCAGTTTCAGGAAGAGAAGGAACGGGCACTTCATGCCAGTGAGGAGAAGTCCCGCTTCCTGGCGGCCGCGAGTCACGACCTGCGCCAGCCTGTTCATGCCCTGGTGATGCTGGTCGAAGCGTTGCGTGCGCGCAACCAATCGAGTTCGCTCCACCCGCTCGTCGAGCAGGTGGCCGCCGGGACGCAGACTATCGATCTGCTGTTCCGGTCCCTGCTTGACCTGTCCAAGCTTGAGGGGCGCAAGGTGTTGCCGACGCTGGAGCCATGCGAACTCAATTCGCTGATCCATGACGTGATGAGCCAGTTCGCTGCTGATGCGCGCGAAAGCGGTCTGACGCTGACGCCACGCGTGCCTGACGAACTGTTCGCCATGGCCGAGCCGGTGCTGTTGCGGCGGGCGCTGTTCAACCTCGTGCAGAACGCGCTGCGCTATACGAAGCGCGGCGGCATTCTGGTGACCGCGCGACAGCGCCGCAAGCACGTGCGGCTGGAGGTCTGGGACACCGGTGCGGGCATCACGCCCGAGCACCTGCCCGAGATCTTCTCGCCGTACTACCAGGTTCACAATCCGCAGCGCGATCCGTCGCAGGGTCTTGGTCTGGGGCTCGCGATCTTCCGGGAGTGCGTGCGTCTGATGCGCGGGACTTACGGCGTGCGCTCGGTGCCGGGCAAGGGATCGGTATTCTGGTTCGCGCTGGCGCCGGTGCCCGAGGAGACCGTAGCCAGTGTTCGGGCGATGCGGGCAAATGCGCAGGCGGAAGAAGCGCGGCACGATCGCTTGCGTGGCACCGTGCTGGTGGTCGATGACGATAGCCAGATTCGCAAGGCGTGGATCGCGTTGATGGAAGCCTGGGGCATTCGCGTGGCATGTGCCGCGCACGGGGGAGAGGCCGACCGACTCTTCGCCAAGGGTCTCAAGCCGGACATCATCTTCTGTGACCTGCGCTTGCCCGGCAACGAGAACGGGCTCGATTTGCTGGAGCGCTGGCAGACCTCGCAGCCTCAGGCTCGCAGTGCGCTGCTGACGGGCGATCTGAAGTCCGCGGCGCTGCAGGCCGCCGAGGAGGCAGGCTACTTTGTCCTGCCGAAACCGGTGGACCCGGCGAACCTGCGCATGTTGCTGCGTCGCTGGTTGCCCACGGCATGAACGCATGAATGACAACGCCGCCCTTGAGGCGGCGTTGTCATTCATGCGTGGCGATGTTCACTGCCTCACTGGCGCAGGCGGAAACGCTCCATGCGCGACATGACCTGCATGCGCGTGCGCACGCCCAGCCGTTGCAGGATGGCCGAGACGTGTTCCTTGACGGTGTTCTCGGTCAGCCCCAGCTTGCGGGCGATGACCTTGTTCGGCAGTCCTTCGAGCACCAGCGCGAGCACCGAGCCCTGGCGCGGCGTGAGGCCGAGTTCGGCCGGCGTGACGGGAATGCCGTGGGCAGGGCCGAACGATTGCGATCGGCCGGACAGGGCCTCATCGGATGGGAAACTGGTGTCGCCGGCCAGGACCTTGCGCACGGCCGCAGTGAACGCGTTGGCGTCCAGATGCTTGCCGACGAAACCGCAGGCCGATAGCGCGCGGGCGCGGCCCACGATCTCGGGTGTGGCCTCCGCCGACATGAAGATGAAGCGGGCGCCCGGGATCACGCTCTTGAACGACTGCATGGCATCGAAGCCAGTACCATCGTTCAGCCAGATGTCGAGCAGCACGATATCGGGACGGAGCCCCTGGTTCAGGGAGTGGAGGGCTTCCTTGGCGCTGCCAGCGGAATGAACGGCGACGTCGGGCATCACTTCCGCCAGGAAGGCGGTTGTGCCCGAGAGCGCCATAGGATGATCATCGACCACCAACAAAGTCGGTGCAGCGTTCAACATGCGTATTCCCGTCTAAGTTCCCATTTCGCCCTTGTTGTCACCGTCTTTTTGTGTCGCGGCGCGTGGGCGTAGGGCCCACTCTAACAGAGCGGGTTGCGCGTCACAATCCATCACACGGGGGTACCGGGATTGGTGGGCGCGCCTGTTTTTGTTGCCCCATGTGCGTTTGGCGGTAATTAAGTACCTAATGCGCATGGTTTGCAAGTGTTTGCACCACAGCTTGGTAGAATCGCGGCGATGAAGAATATTGTGATATTGATTTCCGGGCGTGGCTCCAACATGGAAGCGATCGTCCGGGCCTGCGCCGCCGAGAAATGGCCGGCGCGCGTGGCAGCGGTACTGTCGAACCGCCCCGATGCCTCGGGCCTGCAGTTCGCCTCGCGCCACGGTATTGCCACCGGTGTGGTGGACCACAAGCAGTTTTCCGGACGTGAGAGTTTCGACGCCGCGATGCAGGACGCCATCGACGTCTACCAGCCCGACCTCGTCGTGCTGGCAGGCTTCATGCGGATCCTGACGCCTGGCTTCGTCGAGCATTACGCCGGGCGAATGCTCAACATCCATCCGTCGCTGCTGCCGAGCTTCCCCGGCTTGCATACGCACAGGCAGGCGCTGGAGGCGGGCGTCAAGCTGCATGGCGCGACGGTGCATTTCGTGACGCCAGAGCTCGATCATGGACCGATCGTGTTGCAGGCGGCACTTGATGTTCTGCCTGGCGACACACCGGAGTCGCTGGCCGATCGTTTGCTCGATAGCGAACATGTCATTTACCCGCGCGCTGTGCGCTGGTTCGTCGAAGACCGTCTGCACGTGCAGGACGGTGTCGTTCAAGTAGTTCAACCGGCCGAGCCCCAATGGTTCATGGCCATCTCGCCCCAAGCGGCAGGAAAACAGCCATGAGTCGCAATCCCGCAACTTCCCAGGACAATCGTCAGCGCTCGCGTCCGAGCAAAGGCAAGGCCAGCCCGATCCGCAAGTCGCCCAACGCCCGGCAGCAGGGCGCTGACGGCGCGTCGCGCACGCCCGGCGGCCTGCAGGCTTTCCATCTGCAACATATCGACCGCCTGCTCGGCAAGGTGCTGTTGTTCGCGCGCCCGTCCGACGCGGTGGTCAGCCATTACTTCCGCGAAAATAGCAAACTTGGTCATCGTGACCGGGGCATCATCGCCGAAGCAATTTTTGCAGTGTTGCGCCGACGCGTCGAATTTGGTCAATTTGCCGAAAGTGGCACAGGTTCGGCCACGCGTCGCCTCGGGCTGCTGGGCCTGGCCGCGACGCTCGGCCGCGATGTGCTTTCGCCGTTCCTTCATCCCGACGAAGCTGTCTGGCTCGACCGCCTGACCACGATCGAGCGCTCCAGCCTGGCGCCACGCGTGCGCGCCAACCTGCCCGAGTGGCTGTATGACGATCTGGTGGCGCGTCATGGCGAGGCATTTACTGCTGCGCTTGGCGATGCCTGGCTGCGTCCCGCGCCGCTCGACCTGCGCGTGAACACCGCCAAGCTGTCGCGTGAAGAGGCACTGGCCGAACTCCAGACTGCCGGTATCGCCGCCGAACTGGCCCCGATGGCGCCGGCTGGCATCCGCCTCAAGGGCAAGCCCGCGTTGAACCAGCTCCCGCTGTTCATCAACGGTGGCGTGGAAGTGCAGGATGAGGGCAGTCAGCTGCTGTGCCATCTGCTTGCGCCGCGTCGCGGCGAGATGGTGGTCGACTTCTGCGCGGGCGCTGGCGGCAAGACGCTGGCGCTGGGCGTGGCCATGCGTTCGACTGGGCGGCTCTATGCATTCGATGTGTCGGAGAAGCGCCTGGCCAATCTGAAGCCGCGTCTGGCTCGTAGCGGCCTGTCGAACGTGCACCCGGTGCTGATCGACTCCGAGCGCGATGCCAAGGTCAAGCGCCTGGCCGGCAAGATCGATCGTGTGCTGGTGGACGCGCCTTGCAGCGGCCTGGGTACCCTGCGCCGCAATCCCGATCTGAAGTGGCGCCAGACGCCGGAATCGGTTGTGGAACTCACCGCGAAGCAGGCGGCCATCCTCGATGCCGCGGCGAAGCTGGTGAAGGGCGGTGGGCGTGTCGTGTATGCCACGTGCAGCGTGCTGGAGGCCGAAAACGAGGCGATCATCCGTGATTTCCTGGCATCCCACGAGAATTTCCGCCTTGTGCCGGTGGGCGAAGTGCTGGCCGAGCAGAAGATCGAGGTGCCGGAGTTGCCGGCGGAAGGCGGCATGTTGGCGCTTTATCCGCATATCCATCAGACCGATGGCTTCTTCGCCGCGGTGTTGGAGCGCACGCGCTGATGGCGGATGGCACGCTGATGAACCCCGATACGCTCGCCGAGCTGAAACGTTCGCACGCGATGTTCGGCAAGATGGTTCAGGACCTGATCCACGATGCGGGCGGCCCGGGGTTTTTCTGGCAGATCGGGGTACTGGCCATTTGCCTGTTGATCGCGTGGCCGCTGTCGCGGCGCGTGGTCAAGCGGCTGGAGGTTCGCCACCAGTCGGCAAGCTTCTCGCTGCGCATGGCCGCGGTCAGTCTGGAGCGGGCGGTGTTCCCACTCATCAGCTGGCTGCTGGTGTTGGTGGCGCGTTTCTCGCTGGAGTCGCTGATCCCGATCAGCGTTCTGCGGCTGGCGCTGGTGCCGCTGTTCGGCATCACCTCGTTGTATGTGACGTTCTACATCCTCCGGCGCGTGATATCGGGACATGGCCAGCTTCACGGCATGCTTGTGCTGGTGGAGAAGGTACTGACAACCCTGACGTGGATCGCCATGGGTTTGTACGTGCTTGGCGTGCTGCCGGACGTGGTCGCATGGATGCGGGACGTGCGGTTCTCGATTGGCGGCAAGCAACATATCAACCTGGCCGATTCGCTGATGGCAATGGTCTGGATTCTCCTGACCGTGCTGGTGGCGATGTGGTTTGGTTCGTGGCTGGAAGAGCGCCTGATGCGCGCGACCACGCTCGATTCGAATCTGAAGGTCGTGCTGACGCGCATCACCAAGGCGCTGCTGTTGCTGGTGTCGCTGCTGCTGAGCCTGTCGCTGGTGGGCATCGACCTGACTGTGCTCTCGGTGTTTGGTGGCGCACTGGGCGTCGGCCTCGGTCTTGGCCTGCAGAAGATCGCCAGCAACTACATATCGGGCTTCATCATCCTGCTCGATCGCTCGGTCAAGCTTGGCGACCAGATCACGGTCGACAAGTACACCGGCATCGTGTCGCAGATTCGCACACGCTACACCGTTGTGCGCAATGGTGACGGCGAGACGCTTGTGCCGAATGAGCAACTTGTGGCCCAGTCGGTGCAGAACCATTCGTTCTCTGGAACGAATGTGCGCGTGGCCACCCGGGTGCAAGCGGACTATGCCGCCGATCCGGAAATGGTGATCGGATTGCTGCAGGATTGTGTGCGCAATTTGCCACGTGTGCTAGAAACGCCGGCACCCGCCGCGTTCCTGGTGATGTTTGCCGACAGCGGCATCGAGTACGAAACTGCCGTCTACATCGCGGATCCACAGAACGGCAAGCTCGGCGTGCAGTCGGCGATGAATCGGGCCATCTGGCGCGCGTTTCACGAAAATGGCATTTCGATCCCATATCCGCAGCGCGAGGTGCGGATGCTGAATCCGACGACGCCACTTGTCGTGGCGGATGCCGCACAGAATTGAACGTTTCCCGCGCCAGCCTCTCAAAGTCGGGGAAAAAGCGGATGTCTGACCCGCGTCGATCCGGTAGAATATCGGGCTGAACGCGGGTTGCAGACCAACCCGTCAGCCCCACTTCCAGACAACCGCCAGATTGCAGCGGTTCGTGCCTCGGCCCGGCTCCTGCCACCTACGCAGGATTGCGCCAGCGCCAGAAAGCTATCGCAATCGTTGAATTTGCAGTCTTTTTTCTGCGCGTTTGGTGCGTTGCATGGTAGTGCCGCACTGCATCCCTCGTTTTTTAGACGGAGAACACAGTTTGTTCGACTCAATTCTTGATTGGGCCGCCAACGGCCTCGCCAACTGGTCCTGGTGGGAGATCGTGATCTACACGCTCGTGATGACGCACATCACGATCGCCGGCGTGACCATTTTCCTGCACCGCTGCATGGCGCACCGGTCGCTGGACCTGCATCCGATCGCCCAGCATTTCTTCCGTTTCTGGCTGTGGATGACCACGGGCATGGTGACCAAGGAGTGGACCGCGATTCACCGCAAGCACCACGCCAAGTGCGAAACCGAAGACGATCCGCACAGCCCGCAGACCCGCGGCATCCGCAAGGTGCTGCTGGAAGGCGCGGAGCTGTATCGCGCCGAGGCCAAGAATAAGGAAACCATCACCAAGTTCGGCCACGGCACGCCCGATGACTGGATCGAGCGCAATCTGTACTCGCGCTTCTCCTGGCAAGGCGTGGCGCTGATGCTGATCATCGACCTGGCCCTGTTCGGCCTGGTCGGCATGTCCGTGTGGGCAGTGCAGATGCTCTGGATCCCGATCCATGCGGCCGGCATCATCAACGGCCTGGGCCACTACTGGGGCTATCGCAACTACGACTGCGAAGACGCATCGACCAACGTGTCGCCGTGGGGCTTCATCATCGGTGGTGAAGAGCTGCACAACAACCACCACACGTACCCGACGTCGGCCAAGTTCTCGATCAAGTGGTACGAGATCGACGTGGGCTGGTGGTACATCCGCGCGATGCAGTCGGTGGGCCTGGCCAAGGTCAAGAAGACCCCGCCCAAGGCTCGCCTGGTGGAGGCCCGTCCGGTGGATCACAACACGCTGGAAGCGATCATCGCTAACCGCTACGACGTGATGGCCCGCTACGCCAAGACGCTGAAGTCCGCCTACAAGGATGAACTGCGCAAGCACAAGGAAGGCAATACGCCCGAGTACTCGAGCTTCAAGCCGGCCCGCAAGTGGTTCCACCGCGAGGAAACCAAGCTGGCTGCGCCGCAACGTCAGCAATTGGCGACCATCGTCGAGCAAAACAAGATGCTGAGCACGTTCGTGGAAATGCGCCGCGAACTGGCTGTGATCTGGGGCCGCTCGAACCTGACGCGCGAGCAACTGCTGGCTCAGCTGCAGGCCTGGTGCCATCGCGCCGAAGCCAGCGGCATCCAGGCGCTGCAGGAGTTTTCGCTGCGCCTGCGCCGGTACGCCTGATACAATCGCCGACGCGCCCGTCATGGCTATAAAGCCCCGCCCCAGGCGGGGCTTTTCTTTTGGCTAAACTTCTCCATGTGATGGCACAGACCGCGCGTCCACAGCGCGGCAGCCAACGGTGCGCCGAGGAGTACTGCAGAGATGACCCCACAAACGATCAAGAGCGTCGAGTTCGAAAAGCCGAACCTGACGGACCCTGACGCGGCCGCCGGTGGTAGCTGCGTCGCGCACGCCTGGGCCAAGGTGCCCCCGGCGCTGACACCCGATGAGCGCCAGGCGCTCAAGTCACGCATTCGCAAGTTGTTGAAAGAGCGCAATGCGGTGCTGGTGGCGCATTACTACGTCGATGCCGACCTGCAGGATCTTGCCGAGGAAACCGGCGGCTGCGTGTCCGATTCGCTGGAGATGGCCCGTTTCGGGCGCGATCACGAGGCCAAGACGCTCGTGGTGGCCGGCGTGCGATTCATGGGCGAGACCGCCAAGATCCTGAGCCCCGAGAAGACGATCCTGATGCCGGATCTGGACGCCACCTGCTCGCTGGACCTGGGCTGCCCGGCCGACGATTTCGCGGCATTCTGCGATGCGCACCCGGATCGCACCGTGGTGGTCTATGCCAACACCAGCGCGGCGGTGAAGGCGCGCGCCGACTGGATGGTGACGTCGAGCATCGGCCTGAAGATCGTCGAGCATCTGCATGCGCGCGGCGAGAAGATCCTGTGGGCACCGGACAAGCATCTGGGCAGCTACATCCAGCAGCAGACCGGCGCCGACATGCTGCTGTGGCAGGGCTCGTGCCTGGTGCACGACGAGTTCAAGGGTATCGAACTCGATCTGCTGCGCCGCGAGCATCCGAAAGCCAAGATCCTGGTCCACCCGGAATCGCCGGCCAACGTGGTTGCGCAGGCTGATGTGGTCGGCTCGACCAGCCAGTTGATCGCCGCAGCCCAGCAACTGGACGCCAACGAGTTCATCGTCGCCACCGATAACGGCATCCTGCACAAGATGCGCATGGCCGCGCCCGGCAAGATGTTCATCGAGGCCCCGACCGCCGGCAACAGCGCCACCTGCAAGAGCTGTGCGCATTGCCCGTGGATGGCCATGAATGCGCTGACCAACCTGGCCGAAGTCCTCGAGACCGGCCGCAACGAAATTCACGTCGACGCCGACATCGGACAACGCGCCGTAACGTGTATCAACCGGATGCTCGATTTCGCCGCGCAGCAGAAAGCCAATGTTCGCCCCGCAGCCGATCTCGCCAGGGAATCGGCACTGTTCAGCGGAGTCGGCCCGGCATGAGCGTGAACTCTGTATTCGATAGCTACGGCCCTGCGCTGCGTGTGGCGCTGGCCGCCAACGTCAAGGCAGCGATTGCCGAGGATGTGGGGACTGGTGACCTGACTGGTCTGCTGGTGCCGGCCGACAAGCCCGTGCACGCCCGCGTGATTGTTCGCGAAGCTGCCGTGCTGTGCGGTCGCCCGTGGTTCGATGCCTGCATGCAAGCGATCGACGAGAGGCTGCTGGTGACGTGGCAAAAGGAAGAGGGCGCGCGTCTGGCGCCGGACGACGTGGTCTGCGAAATCGCCGGGCCGGCACGCGCGTTGCTGACCGCCGAGCGGCCATCGTTGAATTTCCTGCAACTGCTCTCCGGCGTGGCGTCGGCCACCCGCCGTTACGCCGATCTGATCGCCGATACGCGCGCACGCGTGCTCGATACGCGCAAGACGCTGCCGGGCCTGCGTCTTGCGCAGAAGTATGCGGTGAGGGTCGGGGGTGGGGAGAATCAGCGCCTGGCCTTGTACGACGGCATCCTGATCAAGGAGAACCACATCGCGGCGGCGGGCGGTATCGCGGCGGCGATGGAAGCGGCACTGGCGCTCGGCACCGAGGCTTCAATCCAGATCGAGGTCGAATCGATCGCCGAACTGGAAGAGGCGCTGGCGGCAGGCGCGAAGTCCGTGCTGATCGACAACTTCTCGCTCGAAATGATGCGCGAGGCCGTGACGATCAACCGTGAGCGCGCGCTGCTCGAGGTGTCGGGCGGGGTGAACTACGAAACGATTCGCCGCTTCGCCGAAACCGGCGTCGACCGGATCTCGGTCGGCGCCCTCACCAAGGATGTGCGCGCGACCGATTTCTCGCTGCGCATCGTCGGCTGAGCCTGGTCCTGGGCTGTCGCCGGAGGTTCAGACCTTCCGGCGGCTTGCCGCGCGGCCCGTCAGCGGTTGCAGCACGGTAGGCAGCGCCTTCGGCAGCGTTTCCGGATAGTCACGGCTAAAATGCAGGCCACGGCTTTCGTGGCGTGAATAGGCGCTGTCGACGATCAGCGATGCCACTTCCACCAGGTTGCGTAATTCCAACAGATCGCGGGTAACGCGGAAATTCGCGTAGTACTCGGCGATCTCCTCGCGCAGCATGCCGATCCGGTGCTGCGCGCGCTCCAGCCGCTTGTCGGTGCGCACGATGCCGACGTAGTTCCACATCAGGCGGCGCAGCTCATCCCAGTTGTGCGAGACGACGACTTCCTCGTCGGCATCCGATACGCGGCTCTCATCCCAGGCCGGCAGCGTGATGTCCGGCGCGTCGGCCTTGCCTTGCGAGGCAATGTCCGCAGCCGCGGCACGGCCGATCACCATGCATTCGAGCAGCGAGTTCGACGCCAGGCGGTTGGCGCCGTGCAGACCCGTGCAGCCCGTCTCGCCAACCGCGTAGAGATTGCCGAGATCGGTGCGGCCCGCCGTATCGGTGACCACGCCACCACAGGTGTAGTGCGCGGCCGGCACCACGGGAATCGGCTCGCTCGCGATATCGATGCCAAGTTCCAGGCAGCGGGCGTAGATCGTCGGGAAGTGTTCCTTGAGGAACGATACGGGCTGATGCGTGATGTCGAGATACACGCAATCCAGGCCGCGTTTTTTCATTTCGAAGTCGATGGCGCGAGCTACCACGTCACGCGGCGCCAGTTCAGCGCGGTCGTCATGCTCGGGCATGAAGCGCGTGCCATCCGGCAGCCTCAGCAGGCCGCCTTCGCCGCGCACGGCTTCCGAGATCAGGAACGACTTCGCGTAGGGGTGATAGAGGCAGGTCGGATGAAACTGGATGAATTCCATGTTCGACACCCGGCAGCCCGCGCGCCAGGCCATGGCGATGCCGTCGCCGGTAGCCGTGTCGGGGTTGGTCGTATAGAGGTAGACCTTGCCCGCGCCGCCGGCGGCCAGCACCGTATGCGTGGCTGTGAGCGTGCGCACTTCGCCCGTTTCCGCATCGAGCACGTACAGGCCATAGCAACGGTTGCCGGGCAAGCCGAGCTTGGCGGACGTGATCAGGTCGACTGCGAACTGGTCTTCGAGGATCGTGATGTTCGGATGCTGGCGGGCCTGCTCGGCCAGCGTGGTCACCACCGCATGGCCGGTGGCGTCGGCAACGTGGATGATGCGGCGACGGCTATGCCCGCCTTCGCGGGTGAGGTGGAAGCCGAGTTCGGCCTGTTCGTCGCGCGTGAACGGCACCCCGCGGTCGATCAGCCATTGGATCGCTTCGCGGCCATGCTCCACGATAAAGCGCGTCGCTTCCTCGTCGCAAAGGCCTGCACCTGCAACCAGCGTGTCCTGCGTGTGTTCGTCGTGACTATCGCCCGAGTCGAGCACCGCGGCGATGCCGCCCTGGGCCCAATCGCTTGCCCCCGTTGTCATGGCGCGTTTGCTGAGGATGACAACCCGGTGGGTATCGGCAAGCTGCAAAGCGACGGTAAGGCCGGCCAGCCCGCTGCCGACGATCGCGACGTCGTAGTTCATGGTGCAGGGATCGCGCGAGCGCGAAAGAGCGTTGGGGGAAAGCTCGCAAGTCTACACCCACCCGCACCAGACTGTTACACCTTCCCCTTGGCCGGCAAGGTTTGGCGGCGATTGCCGGACGGTCGCCCAGAAACAAAAAGCCCCGCAAGTGCGGGGCTTTTGGCTGAAGACCGTAGATCAATTACTTGATCTTGGTTTCCTTGTAAGGCACATGCTTACGGGCGACGGGATCGAACTTCGAGATCTCCATCTTTTCCGGCATGGTGCGCTTGTTCTTGGTGGTCGTGTAGAAATGACCGGTACCTGCGGTCGATTCCAGCTTGATCTTGTCGCGTCCGCCTTTGCTGGCCATGGTGTACTCCTAATTAGACTTCGCCGCGTGCGCGCAGGTCTGCGAGCACGGCGTCGATGCCTTTCTTGTCGATCAGGCGCAGACCGGCGTTCGAGACGCGCAGGCTCACCCAGCGGTTTTCCGATTCAACGAAGAAGCGGCGGTTCTGCAGGTTGGGCAGAAAACGGCGCTTGGTCTTGTTGTTTGCGTGGGAAACGTTGTTGCCGACCATCGGCGCTTTCCCGGTCACTTGACAGACGCGTGCCATGAAGCACTCCTAAATCTTATTCGTGGACAATGTTCGCAACAGATCAACAAAAGGCGCGCGGGCCCGGACTGCAGCGGATTGGTACTTCAGCGAAACGAACATTATAGACCGGAAACGAGCGACGAATCAATGCCTTCCGACAGATTCGGAAGCGGGCCGTTGCATCGTGCTGCTTGCGTCACGTCATGGGCTGACGGATGGGCCGGTCATGTTCTGCCGTCGACCGGAGATCGACGGGGCCCACAATGTAACGGCCCCGGCGAGTGCTGTCCAGTCTCTTCCGGGATGCGCTTCCTCAAGGTTTTCCGAGTTGCCAGCACGAGCAGCCCAACGGCGGATGGTCTAGTCGCATACAATGGCGGCTGTTGACCGGTTGACTCCCATGACTTTGCAATCTACTGCGGCCCAGGCCGAACGTGACGCCGCGCCTGCGCGCAAGACCGTCCAGGCAGACTCCTTCCTGACGCTTCATTACAGCATCGCCCTCGAGAACGGCACCGAAGTGGTGAGCACGTTCGAGGAAAAGCCCGCCACGCTGCTGCTTGGCCAGGGTCAGCTCGTTCCGACGCTGGAACAGGCGCTGCTGGGGATGGCCGAAGGCGAGCGCACCCTCTATCGCCTGGCCCCCGAACAGGCGTTCGGTCCGCGTAATCCCGAACTGCTGCAATGGGTCTCGCTGGCCACGCTGCGCGAGAACAGCTCGTTCGAGGAAGACTACGCGCCGGGCGACCTTGTCGAATTCAACGCGCCTGGCGGCGGCAAGTACGCCGGCGTGCTCAAGGAGTACGGCGAGACCGCCGCGCTTTTCGATTTCAACCACCCGCTGGCCGGACAGGCAATTCTGTTCGATGTTCAGCTGATCGGAATTCTCTGATGTCTGCCGTTGTAACGGAACGCAGCATGACCGAAACCACTGTCCCTGCCGATGCCGAGATCCTGATGGCGCAACCGCGCGGCTTCTGCGCGGGCGTCGATCGTGCGATCGAAATCGTCGAACGCGCGCTGTCGCGCTTCGGCGCTCCCATCTATGTGCGCCACGAGATCGTCCACAACGCCTACGTGGTGGCCGACCTGCGCAAGAAGGGCGCGATCTTCGTCGACGAGCTCGATGAAGTGCCGCAGGGCTCGACGGTCATCTTCAGCGCCCATGGCGTATCGAAGGAAGTGCGCGCCGACGCCACCGCGCGCGGCCTGACCGTTTTCGATGCCACCTGCCCGCTGGTGACCAAGGTGCACGTGGAAGTCGGCAAGATGCGCGGCGAGGGTTGCGAGATCATCATGATCGGCCACCGGGGCCACCCTGAAGTGGAAGGCACCATGGGCCAATCCGAACAAGGGATGCTGCTGGTGGAATCGGTGGACGACGTGAATCGTCTGGTCGTTGCCGATCCGCAACAGCTGGCCTACGTCACGCAGACCACGCTGTCGGTGGACGAGACCGCCGAGATCGTGGCCGCGCTCAAGACACGCTTCCCGCAGATCCGCGAGCCGAAGAAGCAGGACATCTGCTACGCGACGCAGAACCGCCAGGACGCCGTGAAGTTCATGGTGCCGCAGGTGGAAGTGGTGATCGTGGTGGGCAGCCCGAACAGTTCGAACTCGAACCGCCTGCGCGAACTGGCCGACCGTTTGGGCGTGCCAGCGTACATGGTGGACGATCCAGAGCAGCTCAAGCCGGAATGGGTGACTGGCAAGCGCCGCATCGGCCTGACGGCCGGCGCCTCGGCGCCCGAGGCGCTCGCCCAGGCGATCGTCGAGCGTCTGCGGACTTTCGGCGTCAAGAGCGTGCGCGCGCTCGAGGGCGTGGAAGAGAACATGTCGTTCCCGCTGCCGCGTGGCCTGGCCAGCGTGTCGGTCCAGTCCTGATTCTGAAGTCCTGAGTTCCCGAGGCTGGGCGCCCTGCCTGCCTCGTCCCTGTCGGACACCTCACGCGCACGCGTGACGGTGTCCGCACCAAAATCCCTCCCCAGCAATCCGCACCGCGTTTCTCCCGCCCATGATTGGTGCTTGGGTGTCATTCCGCACGTTCGCTGCCGACGCGCATTTGTTCCTCGTCCAATACTTCTGTAATAGCCGTTTCTTTATTAATGCGTTTCTCGCGTGTCTATACACGCAGACAATACAGGGTAATCCCCGATGCTGGGGTTTTCCCTATTTTGGGGCGGCGACATATTCTGCACATTAGAGAGGCAACCTTGCATTTGAAATGAAATGCCTAATTAATAGTTGGTGATTATAGGTGGCTCCGGCAATGCTTATATGGCGGCGCCGCTTGGTCAGGCGGGCGCTGGGCACGATTCTTGTAAGGGTATGTGACGGGTCTGCCAAGTGAGCGGAGATTGCCCCATTTTGTGCATTGGGGAAATTCCCTAGCTCAATTGGCGGGTAAAAGGTTCAGGTTGTTGCGTCGCGTATTGCATCTACAAAGAAAGGGGATACAATTCGCGCGTTTCAAATTGAAACTAAACAAAGGCGGTTCGGGGAATACGTCCGGGAGGCGTGTTTTATTCCCTGTTTTTGTGAATCCTAGGAGATCACTCATGCAATTCACGTTTGCCAAGATTCTGCCGATCGCGGCCGCTGTGGCGCTGGTCGCTGCATGTGGCAAGAAAGAAGAAAAGCCGGTTGAATCGGCCGCACCGGCACCCGCTGCCACGGCGGCAGCCGACACGAGTGGCGGCGAGACCATCGTCAAGATCGGTCACGCGGCGCCCCTGACCGGCGGCATTGCCCACCTTGGCAAGGACAACGAGAACGGCGCCCGCCTGGCCGTGGAAGAGGTCAACAAGGATGGCCTGACCATCAACGGCAAAAAGATCAAGCTGGAACTGGTTGGCGAAGACGACGCGGCCGATCCGAAGACCGGTACCGCCGTGGCCCAGAAGCTGGTGGACGCCAAGGTCGTGGCCGTGGTGGGCCACCTGAACTCGGGCGTGTCGATCCCGGCTTCGAAGATCTACAGCGATGCCGGCATCGTCCAGATCTCGCCGTCGTCGACCAACCCCGACTACACCAAGCAGGGCTTCAAGACCACCTATCGCGTGGTGGCGACCGATGCCCAGCAAGGTCCGGCACTGGCCAACTACGCCGCCAAGACCCTGCACGCCAAGACCGTGGCCATCGTCGACGATGCCACTGCCTACGGCAAGGGCCTGGCCGACGAGTTCGAGAAGACCTCGAAGGCCGATGGCGTGAACGTAGTGGCACGTGAAGCCACCAACGACAAGGCCACCGACTTCAAGGCCATTCTGACCAAGATCAAGGGCAAGAAGCCCGACGTGATCATGTACGGTGGCATGGACGCCACCGGCGGCCCGTTCGCCAAGCAGGCGAAGGAGTTGGGCATCACGGCGAAGATCGTTGGCGGCGATGGTGTCTGTACCGACAAGGTGGCCGAACTGGCTGGCGATGCCGTGGACAACCTCATCTGCTCGGAAGCCGGTCTGGCACTGTCCAAGATGGAGAAGGGCGCCGACTTCGAGAAGCGCTACCAGGCACGTTTCAACTCGCCGGTGCAGATCTACGCGCCGTTCACCTATGACGCCGTCATGGTGATCGTCGACGCGATGAAGCGCGCCAATTCGACCGACCCGGCGGCCATCCTGGCCGAGATGCCGAAGACGAACTACAAGGGCGTGATCGGCAACATCGCCTTCGACGAAAAGGGCGACATGAAGGAGGGCACCATCACGCTGTACGACTACAAGGACAAGAAGAAGTCCGTCCTCGACGTCGTGAAGATGTAATCAGGGCTTACCAGCCCAGACGAACGGCACCGTGAGCACTTTTACGGTGCCGTTCTTTTTAGTCTCGCCAACGTGTTGACAGCATCCTTACCAAGGGTGGAACAGGGCGGGAGGCACACCAGCAGAGCAACACCCATACCTGACCCATCCAACATTACCGTCCCACCCGAGGCATCCACACCATGCCTGCCGGATCGGGGCTGAAGCAGGAGTTTTCATGGATATCTTTATCCAGCAGATCGTGAACGGTCTTGTGCTCGGCAGCATCTACGCGCTGATCGCACTGGGCTACACCATGGTCTACGGCATTCTGGGCATCATCAACTTCGCGCACGGCGATGTGCTGATGATTGGCGCGCTGACCGCTTTGTCGGCAATCATGGGGCTGCAAAAGTTCGCCCCCGGCCTGCCCGAATGGCTGACGCTGGTGATCGCCACGCTGATCGCCATGCCCGTCTGTGCAGTTCTGGCCTATACCATCGAACGCGTGGCCTACCGGCCGTTGCGCAACGCACCTCGATTGGCCCCGCTTATTACCGCGATCGGTGTCTCGATCATTCTCCAGACCATGGGGATGCTGATCTGGTCGCGCAACCCGCTGACGTTCCCGCAACTGCTGCCGTCGAGCCCGATCGACATCGGCTCCACCGGCGCCACGATCACCGGCAAGGAAATCGTCATCATCGGCCTGGCCGTGATGGTGATGGCGGGCCTGCTGGCCCTGGTGAACCGTACCAAGCTCGGCCGCGCCATGCGCGCCACCGCCGAGAACCAGAAGGTGGCGGGCCTGATGGGCGTCAACCCCAACTTCGTGATTTCTGCCACGTTCATGATCGGTGCGGCGCTTGCGGCGCTGGCCGGTGTGATGATGGCCACCAACTACGGCAATGCCCATTTCTACATGGGCTTCATCCCGGGCCTGAAGGCATTCACTGCCGCGGTGCTCGGCGGCATCGGCAACCTGGCCGGCGCAATGGTCGGGGGCATGTTGCTGGGCCTGATCGAGGCGCTTGGCGCGGGCTACATCGGCGACTTGACCAACGGTGTGTTCGGCTCGAACTACCAGGACGTGTTCGCCTTCATCGTGCTGATCATCGTGCTCGTGTTCCGTCCGTCCGGCATCATGGGCGAACGTGTGGCTGACCGCGCCTGAGGGGAGAGAATCCATGAATACTCCGATTCCATCCACAGCCGTGGCGGCGCCGTCGCGCGTGCCGGCCAAGACGCTGGCCGCGCTGGTCGGCTTCCTGGTGGTCGCGCTCTGCGCTCCATTCTTCGTTCAGACCTTCGGCGGCAACTACTGGGTGCGCGTGCTCGACTTCGCGCTGCTCTACATCATGCTGGCGCTGGGCCTGAACATCGTGGTCGGCTTTGCCGGTCTGCTTGATCTGGGCTACATCGCGTTCTATGCGGTAGGCGCCTACATGATGGCGTTGCTCGGCTCGCCTCACCTGTCCAATCAGTTCGAGTGGATCCACCAGCTGTTCCCTAACGGACTGCACCTGTCGATGTGGTTCGTCCTGCCGATAGCGGTGGTGGTGGCGGCCACGTTTGGCGTGCTGCTGGGTGCGCCAACGCTGAAACTGCGCGGGGACTACCTGGCCATCGTGACACTGGGCTTCGGCGAGATCGTCCGCATCTTTATGAACAACCTGGACCGTCCGGTGAACATCACCAACGGCCCCAAGGGCATCACGGCAGTGGATCCGGTCCACATCTTCGGTTTCGACTTCTCGAAGTCGCACGAGATCTTCGGGCTCAAGTTCACACCGGTGTTCATGTACTACTACCTGCTGGTGGCGCTGGTCATTGTCATCGTGTTTATCTGCCTGCGATTGCAGAACTCGCGTATCGGCCGTGCCTTCGTGGCCATCCGCGAAGACGAGATCGCCGCCAAGGCGATGGGTATCAACACGCGCAACATCAAGCTGCTGGCCTTTGCCATGGGCGCCTCGTTTGGCGGTGCGTCGGGTGCGACTTTTGGCGCGTTCCAGGGCTTCGTCTCGCCGGAATCGTTCACGTTGTGGGAATCGATCTACGTCCTGGCGATCGTGGTGCTGGGCGGCATGGGCCACATCCCGGGCGTGATCCTGGGCGGCATCCTTCTGGTGGGCTTCCAGGAGCTGCTGCGCGCCGTGGCGGAACCGATTCAGACCGGCATCTTCGGCCAGGTCATTGTCGATGCCGAAGTGTTGCGCCAGTTGTTGTTCGGTCTGGCCCTGGTGGGCGTGATGCTGTATCGCCCGGCCGGCTTGTGGCCATCACCACGCAAGGAAGACCGTCCGGTTGTGCGTCGTGCCGGCAGTGTCGGTCGTTTCTGAACAGGGGGACAACATGAGCAATTCCGATTTCCTCCTGTCCGTACAGGGGGTCAACAAACGTTTTGGTGGCCTGCAGGCACTGTCCGATGTGGGCCTGCAGATCAAGCCGGGTGAGATCTATGGGCTTATCGGCCCGAACGGCGCCGGCAAGACCACGTTCTTCAATGTGATCACGGGCCTGTACACGCCGGACTCCGGCGAGTTCGTGCTGGGCGGCAAGCCGTACCAGCCGACTGCCGTCCACGAAGTGGCCAAGGCGGGTATCGCGCGCACGTTCCAGAACATCCGCCTGTTCGGCGACATGACCGCGCTGGAAAACGTGATGGTGGGCCGGCACGTGCGCACCAAGGCAGGCCTGTTCGGCGCCATCTTCCGTCCGCCTTCGGTGCGTCAGGAAGAAGAGGCCGTTGAAGACATGGCCCACGATCTGCTCGAGTACGTTGGCATTGGCAAGTACGCCAACTTCACGTCGCGCAACCTGTCGTACGGCCACCAGCGTCGTCTGGAGATCGCCCGCGCGCTGGCCACGGAGCCAAAGCTTCTGGCGCTGGATGAACCCGCCGCCGGCATGAACGCCACCGAGAAGGTGGAGTTGCGTGGCCTGCTGGAGAAGATCAAGAACGATGGCAAGACCATCCTGTTGATCGAACACGACGTCAAGCTTGTGATGGGCTTGTGCAACCGCCTCACCGTGCTGGACTACGGCAAGGTCATCGCGCAGGGCCTGCCGCACGAAGTGCAGAACAATCCTGCCGTGATCGAGGCTTACCTCGGCGCAGCGGCGCACTAAGGCGGGAGAGACGCAAATGACACAGACGATCCTGAAGATCTCGGGCCTGAAAGTGGCCTACGGCGGCATCCAGGCCGTCAAGGGCGTGGACCTGGATATCAAAGACGGCGAACTCGTGACGCTGATCGGCGCCAACGGCGCCGGCAAGACCACCACCATGAAGGCCATCACCGGCCTGCAGGGCTGGGCCGGCGGCGACGTGGAGTACATGGGCAAGTCGATCAAGGGCGTGCCCAGCTATGCGCTGCTCAAGCAAGGGCTGGCGATGGTGCCGGAAGGCCGCGGCGTGTTCGCGCGCATGACGATCACCGAGAACCTGCAGATGGGTGCGTACACGCGCAATGACGAGGCCGGCATCAAGGCCGACATCGACCGCATGTTCGAAACGTTCCCGCGCCTGAAGGAGCGTGCCGACCAGCTTGCTGGCACGATGTCCGGCGGCGAACAACAGATGCTGGCGATGGCCCGCGCGCTGATGAGCCAGCCGAAGCTGCTGTTGCTGGATGAGCCGTCGATGGGCCTCTCGCCGATCATGGTCGAGAAGATCTTCGAGGTGGTGCGCACGGTGTCGTCGCAGGGCGTGACTGTGCTGCTGGTCGAGCAGAACGCGCGCCTGGCGCTGCAGGCGGCCGATCGCGGTTACGTGATGGAGTCCGGCCTGATCACGATGAGCGGCGACGCAAAGCAGATGCTCGACGACCCGAAGGTGCGGGCCGCGTATCTGGGTGAGTAAAAGGCCGATGGTGCTCCTGTCTCCTGCTTGCGGGAGAGGGGAGCAGACACCCGGTGCCTCAAACAAAAAATGCCTCGCGAAAGCGAGGCATTTTTCATTGCGTGGCGTGAAGTCAGGCCAGCTTCTTCAGCAACTCGCGCAGCATGCCGATCATCTGGTCGATCTCTTCGCGGGTCACGTTCAGCGCGGGCATGAAGCGCAGCAGGTTCGGGCGCGGCGCGTTCAGCAGCAGGCCCACCGGCGACATTTCGCGTGCTTCTTCCACGAGTTGCGGGCCGATGTCCTTGCCCAGCACCAGCGCGCGCAGCAGGCCTTCACCACGCTCGCCACCCAGACCGAATTCCTTCGTCAGCACCAGCAGTTGCTCGCGCAGGTATTCGCCCTTGGCTTTCACGTCGTCCAGGAAGCCCGGCGCGGTCAGTTGTTCCATGACCGAGCTGCCCACGGCCGTCATCAGCGGGTTGCCGTTGTACGTGCCGCCCTGGTCGCCGGCTTCGAAGCTGGCGACATCGGCCTTGCACAGCAGCGCGGACAGCGGCACGCCGCCGCCAATGCCCTTGCCGAGCGTCATGATGTCCGGCTCCACACCCGACAGTTCGTACGCGAACAGCGTGCCGCAGCGGCCGCAGCCGGTCTGCACTTCATCGACGATGAACAGCAGCTTGTGCTTGTCGGCCAGCGCGCGCAGGCCCTGCATGAATTCGCGCGTGGCGGGAATCACGCCGCCTTCGCCTTGCACCGGCTCGAGCATGATGCCCACGGTCTTGTCGGTGATCAGCTTTTCCACCGAAGCCAGGTCGTTCAGCTCGGCCTTCGGGAAGCCCGGCACCTGCGGCGCGAAGATCGTGTCCCAGCCGGCCTTGCCCGACGCGCTCATGGTCGCCAACGTGCGGCCATGGAAGCTGTGGTCCATCGTGATGATCTCGTACGCGCCGTTCTTGTGCTTGCGGCCCCACTTGCGTGCGAGCTTGATCGCGCCTTCGTTGGCTTCCGCGCCGCTGTTGGCGAAGAAGACCTTGTCGAAGCAGCTGTTATCGGTGAGCTGCTGTGCCAGCTTCAGCATCGGCTCGTTGTAGAACGCCGGGCTTGGGTTCAGCAGCTTGCGCGCCTGCTTTTCCAGCGCCTGGATCATGCCTTCGTTCGAATGGCCCAGTGCGTTGACCGCCCAACCCTGCACGAAATCGAGATAGCGCTTGCCGTTATGGTCCGTCAGCCACGACCCCTTGCCTTCGGTGAAAACCAGTTCGGGCCGGTTGGTGATGTACATCAGGGATTGGACGGGAAACTCAGCAAATGCCATGGCGGACTCCTGGGGTCGGCATGAAACTAAAAGTCGAAAAAAGCAAAAAGCCACGGGGATTGCCCGTGGCTTGTTGACCTGAACAGACGCTGTTGACGGTCAGCCGCGCGGCACCCCGAATGGGAGCAACGTACGAGCGCGGCGTCGGATGAAGTTGGCGGTGTTCATGGCGGCCAATATAAGACGCATGGGCCCGGGTGTCAAAGCGAAATTTGGCAGGCCCGGGTGCCATTGTTGTGTCAGCGGAACGGCGAGTGGCGTTCTGGGGGCAATGCCCTCAGGCCGCGCCACCTTTGTGCAGGTCTGCTTCTGACGTGAACGAGTCGGCGAAGAACGCGTCCTCGTGCAGCTTGCATTGCGCCGAGAAGTCGCCGCGCGCGGCGTTCACCATCACGGGCGCGCCGCAGGCGTAGACCTCGTGGCCGGACAGGTCCGGATGGTCGGCCATCACCGCCTGGTGAACGAACCCCGTGCGGCCGGTCCAGTTGTCTTCAGCCTGCGCGTCGGATACCACTGGCACGTACTTGAAGTTCGGGAGGTCGCGCGCCCACTGTTCGCACAGCGCGTGCATGTACAGGTCGCGCGGACGGCGTCCGCCCCAGTACAGCGTCATCGGACGGGTGATGCCCGTGTACGCGGCATGTTCGACAATCGCCTTGATCGGGGCGAAGCCGGTGCCGGAGGCCAGCAGGATGATCGGCTTGTCCGATTCCTCGCGCAGGAAGAAGCTGCCGAGCGGGCCTTCGAAGCGCAGGATGTCGCGCTCCTTCATGGCCGGCGCGCCTTCCTTGGCGCCGAATACGTAATCGGTGAACGCGCCGCCGGGCATGTGGCGGATATGCAGTTCGATCGGGCCTTCCTCGTGCGGCGGCGTGGCGATCGAGTAGCTGCGGCGCTTGCCGTCACGCAGCAGGAATTCCACGTACTGGCCGGCCAGGTACTGCATGCGCTCGGTGGCGGGCAGTTGCAGCTTGATGGCGATGACGTCGTCGGCCAGGCGCTCCACCGAGGTCACGCGGCAGGGGATTTTCTTGATCGGAATATCGCCGGCGCCATGCACCTCGCGGCATTCGATCGTGATGTCGGAAGTGGCGTTGGCGCAGCAGAACAGCGCGCGGCCTTCCGTTTTTTCCTGGGCGGTCAGGGCCGCGGCAGCGTGGTCGCCCTGGTGGATCGTGCCTTCGAGCACGCGGCCCTTGCAGGAGCCACACGCACCGTTCTTGCACCCGTAGGGCAAGCCAATGCTGTGGCGCAGGGCCGCGCCAAGGATGGTTTCATCGGTGGCCACTTCGAACTTGTGGCCGCTGGGCATTACGGTGACTTGATACGCCATAATCGGATCTATGAGCCAAATTCTGTCGCCGCGAACGGCATTGTCTTCCCCACGGGGCGCACGGCGCCTGGGTCGTCCGCGCCTGCTGATCGTCGGTTGCGGCGATGTCGGCACGCGCATCCTGCGCCTGCTGTCCGCGCGTATGCGCGTATTCGCCGTCACTTCACAACCAGAACGCCGGGCCGAGCTTCGCGCAGCCGGCGCGGTGCCGCTGGTGGCGGACCTGGATCGGCCCGCCACGCTGGCG
>NZ_ANKP01000070.1:0-24780 GCF_000319775.1 Cupriavidus sp. HMR-1 | reverse complement strand
CAAACGCGGCGCCACCCGGCGCCGCCACTTCTGCGGCAGCGCCCGCGGCTGCGGTGCGGCGACCCAGGCCGATCTTCTTGATACCCATAGCAACCCTCTGTTCGTTCGTTATTATGAAGCCGCTTCAGAATGATTCCGGCGTCGTTGCGGGGCCTTGCCAACCCACTTGTACTGTCTGCGGCCCCGCGCCCAGCCAGAACCACTGCGCTTCATTCTGAAACGGCTTCATTTCCAGATTCCGCTGATCAAGCCACGGTACGGCCGGCCTGCAGAAACACAGGCGACGCCAGCAACTGCCCGATATCAAGCACCTGCCAGCCACGCCCCTCCCTGTCCGCGAAGCGCAAGCCCTGCCAGCCTTCGGGTTCCTCACCCTGAGCCGGCGTCAGATCCGCCGCATGGCGCAGACCCAGCACGCGCGTGGCGATGATGCCGCACGCACGTTCGACGTGACGCGACAGGACGACGATCTTGCTGCCCGGCTGTACCGGCGTGGGGCCGTCGCCACAGAACATGGCGAAATCGATCACGCCCAGCAGGTTGCCGCGCGCGTTGACCAGGCCGCGATACCAGGGCTGCGTCAGCGGCACGCCGGCAGGCTGGCGCATCTCGATCACCTCGCCGGTTTCCAGCAACGGCAGCAGCCAGTTGCGCTGGCCCACCACCACACCCAGGTAGCTATCGACGGCCGGCAGGTTGCGCGCGTCGCGCAGACGCCGGGCCAGCATGGCCTGGTAATCCTGCAGGCGGGTCTGGCGGGCACGAAGGTCTTGGCGCGGCGCGTTCATGATGGGGATACCGGTTGGTGAAACCTTGGGGCAGTGGTGCCGGAGCGCGCTGCCCGCTTGCTGATGGGCTGGCTGGCTCAGTTCGCCAGCGCGGCGATCTTCGACAGCAGTTCCTCGCTGTCCACCGGCTTGACGACGTAGTCCGACGCGCCCTGGCGCATGCCCCAGATCCGGTCGGTTTCCAGGCCCTTGCTGGTGCACATGATCACGGGGATGTCCTTGAAGCGGTCGTCGCGCTTGATCGCGCGCGTGGCCTGGTAGCCGTTCTGGCCCGGCATCACCACGTCCATCAGGATCAGGTCGAAAGCGTCCGCCTCGAGCCGGGCCATGGCCTGGTCGCTGTTGCCGGCCACGGAGACCTTGAAGCCCTTCTTGCCGAGCAGGTCGGACATGAACAGGGCTTCGGTGGGCGAATCGTCGACGATAAGGATTTTGCTGATGGTCATTGTCTTTTTCCTGGATGCTTCGGGCGGCCGGTCGTCAGGCCGCCACGGCCGCACCCTCATCGGCCACGCAACCCGTCAGGCAGGACTGGACGGCCTGCAGCAGGGCTTCGCGGGAAAAGGGCTTGGCAAGATGGTTATGCGCGCCGACAAGCTTGCCGCGCGAACGGTCGAACACGCCGTCGCGAGACGACAGCATGATCACGGGAATGGCGTGGAAGCGTGGGCTCTTCTTGATGAGAGAGCAGGTCTGGTAGCCGTCCAGACGGGGCATCAGGATGTCGCAAAAGATGACGTCCGGGCGCAGGTCGCCAACCTTGGCGAGCGCCTCGAATCCGTCCTCGGCCAGCATGACCTGATAGCCAGCGTTCGTCAGGAAGATTTCCGCCGTGCGGCGGATGGTGCTGGAGTCGTCGATGACAAGAATCTTGCCCGACACCCTGCGGCCCGACACCGCAGATGCCTCATCGGCGCCGGCATCGGCACCGATTCTGACCCCGTCGACAGACTTGCTGTCTATTTCTGTTTGCGTGACCCGCATGTTGTTCCCGCGACCAACTGCCCGCAGAGAAGCACGGACGCCGGCATTCACTTGAGAACTCCCGCACGGCATCACCCATGGCGTGCCGGCGGCCCCCGATTTCAACTTTCCCAATCAACAAACCCGGCTACCCGGCCGGTCCGGCGGCGCGTTCTGACTGCTCGCGCCTGCCTTGCTGGAAGCCGCCTTGACCTGGCGGCTCCTTTTATTCTTGTAGCTGCATACCACCGCGCTCAGCCTGCGTGCGCAGGCCGGACCGGGGTGCAGTTTTGCCGCAAAGTGTGACAATTCATAGTTAGGCCGTCAATCCGGGGCTTCCGGCCCGGCCTGTCGAACTGTCTCTTTCCCGCGACGGGAAACAGTTACGGCGAATGGCTTCAGATCGCCACCATCTCGAAATCTTCCTTGCGCGCACCGCATTCCGGACAGGTCCAGTTGATGGGCACGTCTTCCCATTTGGTACCCGGGGCGATGCCGTCTTCCGGCGCGCCAGCGGCTTCGTCGTAAATCCAGCCGCAGATCAGGCACATCCAAGTCTTGTATTCCATATGCAGGCTCTTGCCAGTCTCCATTAAAATCAAGCGCAGATGGTACCGAATCAGCGCCGATGACGCCACCCATGCCCCGGCGCGTTCACACCAGTTTCGTTTGCGTTCGCGCATGTTAGCGTGCAGATGCCGCCCGAACGGCACGCAATTCACCCGATTTGCTCATATTTTGAGCATTTCGAAGCCGACGCGCCCCCCGGCCGGACGCATGTTTTTCCTCCTGAATCCTTTTCAGCCAGATTCCCATGTCCCGTAACCAGCAGCTTTTCGATCGCGCCCAGCAGACCATTCCCGGCGGCGTCAACTCGCCCGTCCGCGCCTTCCGTTCGGTGGGCGGCACGCCGCGCTTTATCACTCGCGCCGAGGGTGCCTATATGTGGGATGCCGACGGCCAGCGCTATATCGACTACATCGGCTCCTGGGGCCCGATGATCGTCGGCCACGCGCATCCGGACGTGGTCCGCGCTGTGCAGGAGACCGCCACCCAGAGCTTCTCGTTCGGCGCGCCGACCGAAGCCGAAATCGACATGGCCGAGGAAATCTGCAAGCTCGTGCCATCGATCGAGCAGGTGCGCCTGGTGTCGTCGGGCACCGAAGCCACCATGAGCGCGCTGCGCCTGGCACGCGGCTTCACCGGCCGCGACCTGATCATCAAGTTCGAGGGCTGCTACCACGGCCATGCCGACAGCCTGCTGGTCAAGGCCGGCTCGGGCCTGCTGACGTTTGCCGACACCACGCAGAACGCGCCGTCGTCGGCGGGCGTGCCGGCTGATGTCACCCGGCACACGATGGTGCTGGAGTACAACAACGTCACCCAGCTCGAGGAGGCGTTCGCGCGCCACAAGGGCGAGATCGCCGCCGTGATCGTGGAGCCGGTGGCCGGCAACATGAACCTGGTGCGCGCCAGCAAGGCATTCCTGACCGCCATGCGCAACCTGTGCAGCGAGCACGGCAGTGTGCTGATCTTTGATGAGGTGATGACGGGCTTCCGCGTGGCGCTTGGCGGCGCGCAGGCGCACTACGGCATCAAGCCGGACATGACCTGCCTGGGCAAGGTGATCGGCGGCGGAATGCCGGCGGCGGCGTTCGGCGGCCGGCGTGACATCATGGCCAAGCTGGCGCCGCTGGGTGGTGTCTATCAGGCCGGCACGCTCTCCGGCAACCCGCTGGCCGTGGCCGCCGGCCTGACCACGCTGCGCCTGATCCAGGCCCCGGGCTTCTACGACCGGCTGGCCACGCAGACGCGCAAGCTGGCCGACGGCCTGACCAAGGCCGCCCGTGAGGCTGGCGTGCCGTTCTGCGCGGACGCGATCGGCGGCATGTTCGGCATCTACTTCACCAACGAAGTGCCCGGCAGCTTCGCCGAGGTGACCAAGGCCGACGTGGGCCGCTTCAACCGCTTCTTCCATGCAATGCTGGCCGAAGGCGTCTACCTGGCGCCATCGGCCTTCGAGGCCGGCTTCGTCTCGGCCAAGCATGACGATGCGATCATCGAAGCGACGGTGGCTGCCGCCGCCAAGGCCTTCAAGGCTGGCTGACCGCCCCGCTCACGATATCCATCGCATCGAACATCGCCGCGAGCTGGTTTGCCAGTTCCGGCGATGCGCGGGTCATCGGCGCGCGCAGCTCGTCGCGCAACCAGCCCTGACGCGCCAGCAGCGCCTTGATCGGCCCCGGGTTCGGCTCCGCGAACAGCGTCTGGATCAGCGGCATCAATGCGTAGAACAAGCGGCGCGCCTCGTCCAGCCGACCCTCGGACACGGCGCGCCAGATCGCCACGAACCGCTCCGGATGGAAGTGCGCGCAAGCGATGATCGCGCCCTGCCCGCCCAACGCCAGCGTGCCGAGAAGCTGGTGATCCTCTCCCGCCAACACCGCCAGCCTGCCATCGGCGATCAGCGCCTGCGTGCTAAGGGCATTGCCGCCGCAATCCTTGATCGCGCCGATATTGCCGTGATCAGCCAGCGTTAGCAGCGTCTCCAGCGTCAGCGTCGTGCCGGTTCGGTACGGAATGTCATAGAGCACCAGCGGGGCCCGCGAAGCATCTGCCAGTCGCCGGAAGTAGTCGCGCAATCCGTCCTGCGACGGACGGATGTAGTACGGCGCGGGGGCCAGCACGCCCGCCAGCGGCCGTTCGTTGCAGCGGCCCAGGCGTGCCAGCACATGGCCCAGATGGTTGCCGGCCAGACCCATGATCACCGGTAGCCCGTTGGCGCATTCGAGCACCGTGTCGAGCACAGCCAGTTGCTCGGGCTCCTCCAGCGCAGCCGCCTCGCCAGTGCTGCCGCATACGACGAAGCCGGCGATGCCCGTTACGCTGAAGTGGCCAACCAGACGCTGCAAGGCGTCGAAATCGACTTCGCCACGATGAAAAGGGGTCACGAGCGGCAGCCAGATGCCGCGAAAACCAGGATGGGACTGCGTGTTCTGCATGAAAGGACTCCGGATCGACCGATTCGGAAACCGTCAGAGCGCGACGCGGCAGGACACGGGGAATGCAAACGCGGGCAGATCGCCCCTTCGACCGGTACTGTTCCGTCGCCCATCTGACGGAACAGTGCGCTCCGGTCAGACGAGCGACTGTTTTTTGGCTTTGGCGCGCGCGGCCTGACCCACGCCCTGGAGGGCGATGCGAGTCGTGGAGGCATTGGATACGCGCGGCATGGGGGAGAATCTAGCCGGCACGGCGGGCGTGGTCAAGTGCCCGGATACCAATCCAGCGCCCTGCCCGCTTGCCGGAGCGTGGCGCCTTGACAGCTTTTGACAATGTACGGCAATCACCCTGCGCTACACTTCAACGTTATCGACCCCTGACATTTGCCGGAGCCCTAGATGCGCGCTGCCTCTTCCACCGCCCTGTTCCGCTGGCTGGCGATCGCCATGCTGGCAAGCCTGCTCTCCGCCTGTGGCTACAACGACTTCCAGGCCAAGGACGAAGCCGTCAAGGCGGCATGGGGCGAGGTCATTAACCAGTACCAGCGCCGCGCTGACCTGATTCCGAACCTGGTCGCCACGGTCAAGGGCTACGCCACACACGAACGCGAGACGCTTGAAGCCGTCACCAAGGCACGCGCCGAGGCCACCAGCATCAAGGTCACGCCCGAGACCCTCAACGATCCCGAGGCTTTCGCGCGGTTCCAGCAGGCCCAGGGACAACTGACCAGCGCGCTGTCGCGCCTGCTGGCCGTCTCCGAGAACTACCCGCAGCTGAAGGCCGACGCCTCGTTCCGCGACCTGCAATCGCAACTCGAAGGCACCGAGAACCGCATCACGGTGGCGCGCCAGCGCTACATCGCAGCCGTGCAGGATTACAACGTGCTGGCACGCAGCTTCCCGACCAACCTCACGGCGATGATCTTCAAGTACCCGGTCAAGCCGTCGTTCACCGTGGAGAACGAGAAGGCCATCTCCACGCCGCCCGCCGTGAAGTTCTGATACCACGACCATCATGATGCGCAAGGCCGTCGTTTTCTGGTTCCTGGCGCTGATGCTGGCGCTCCCGGCATGGGCAGCGGACGGCTTCGTCGCCGTCCCCGCGCTCACGCAACGCGTGACCGATCTGACCGGGACGCTGAGCGCCGATCAGCGCAGCTCGCTCGAAAACGTGCTGGCCGAATACGAGCAGCAGCGCGGCAGCCAGATCTTCGTGCTGATGGTGCCGACCACCGCGCCGGAGACGATCGACGCCTACAGCATCCGCGTGGCGGACGCCTGGCGCGCGGGCCGCAAGGGCGTCGACGATGGCGTGATCGTGCTGATCGCCAAGGACAATCCGCCCGGACTGCGGCGGATGCGCATCGAAGTGGGCCGTGGCGTGCAGGGGTCGCTGACCGATGCCATGTCGAATCGCGTCCTACAGGACGTGATGGCTCCCCATTTCCGGCAAAACGATTTCTACGGCGGACTCTCCGCCGGCATTTCCGCCATCCAGGCATTGATCGACAAGGAAGGACTGGCCGCGCCCAACCGCGCGCGCCAGACGCCCACCGAGAACGTGGCCAACTGGCTGCCGGTGCTCTTCCCGCTGGCGATCATCGTGTTCTTCTTCCTGTCCGCCATCCTGCGCAGTAGCCGCGGCCCGCATGTCGTCACCGGCCGGCGCGGCTGGCCCGACGTCACCGCCGGCGGGCTCGGCGGCATGACCGGTTACGAAATCGGCCGCCGTTGGGGCGGTGGAGGTGGAGGTGGCGGTGGCTTCGGCGGAGGCGACTCCGGCGGTGGCTTCAGTGGCGGTGGCGGCGGCGGCTTCGACGGCGGCGGCTCATCCGGCAACTGGTAACGGAGAGACCATCATGAAAAAGGCCAGCCATCCGCGTCCGCCGTTTCATCAGTCGCTCAAGCGCGCGCTGCGGCATATCGGCACGGGTCACAGCGTCGCGCACAGGGCGTTTCCCGACGAGGCACGGCACCAGCTCCAGGTAGCCGTGCACACGGGCGAGCAGCATCATCGCGGCGAGGTGCGCGTCGTCATCGAGGCAAATCTGCCCCTGTCGCTGGCCTGGCGCGGCGTGACGCCGCGCGCCCGCGCCCGCACGCTGTTCGGCGCACTCGAAGTGTGGAACACCGAGGACCATACCGGCGTGCTGCTGTACATCAACCTGGCCGACCATGCGGTGGAACTGCTGGCCGATCGCGGCATCGACGCACGCGTGAAGCCCGAGGCCTGGCATGACATCTGCGCCCATCTGGCGCAAGGCTTGGCGCGAAACGTGTCGGTGGAGCCGGTGCTCGAAGCCATCGCGCAGATTCACACGCTGCTGACGCGCCATTTCCCGGCCAGTGGTGGCAACAATCCCAACGAACTCGACGATCGACCGATCGTGCTCTGACCTGTCACGCAACCGGGCGGAGCCATGCCCCGCCCGCGTTGCGCATCAGCGGCGGCCGCTGGCCGACACCACCGAAACCGATTGCGACCCACTGCGCGTCGCCTCGATCACCAGAATGAAAATCAGCACCACAGCTGTCAGCGCGAAGACCGCATAACCCATGTTGTCGCCTTCCAGCGCGAGCAGCGTCGGCGAGTAGGTGCGGCCGGTGCAGATCATGGTGCCCGCCGTCATGCCCGTGTAGTGCATCCCGCAAACCGCCACGGCCATCACCAGCGCGGCGCCGATCTGCTGCGCCACGGTCTTCACGTTGGTGGCCAGCCACAGGCCGACCGCGGACACGACAATGGCGATCAACGCGGACAGCGCCACGATGAACAGATCCCACTCGAACACGCTGTTGGTGTGAATCGCGGCCATGCCGGTGTAGTGCATCACCACCACGCCGGTGCCCGTCAGCACGCCGCCCTTGATCGTATTGGTCAGGGGATTACCCGTGGGACTCGATGCCTTCGCCAGACCGGCGGCGGCAAACACCATCACGGCCAACAGCGAAGCCAGCGTGACCAGCAGGCTAAATTCCATATGGGTCGGCGTCTGATACGCGACCATGCCGATAAAGTGCATCGCCCAGACCGCGCCACCGCCGAGCGCGACGCTCGCGCACATCAGGCGATCCACATCCAGGCGGCCGTTCGGTTTTCGGATACCCCGGCACCATCGCAACGCCACGTAGGCCCCGCACGCGGAGATCAGGAAGGACAGGCCCACCATGAGCCAGTTGTACGAATACGGCACGACTGCGCCGGGGACGGCTGCAAATCCGTTAAACATGTAGACCCCTCGTAGGACACCGACTGTTTTCCGCCTTCGGGCGAAGGCGTCGTTGTTACGGCAAAGACATCTTGGGAATGCAATGCGTCGACAGCAGGTGATGCGGCGGATGCGCGCGAGGATAAGGACTGCAGTGGCCCTTTCTTAATGATTTCTTACTGCGGATGCCCCCGCGCGGACGCTCCGTCCGGGGGAGTATGGCGGGCGTGCAAGAGCACGCCAATAACCCATTTCGAGTAATTCCGGACGCCGGAAAAGCCGCTGCGGCCCGGGAGTTTCGAGGCGCCAACGGGGCGTCAAGATCGGCGCCTCCCGGAGAACGCTCAGGAGCGTTTTTCCATCAAGTACCAGATGGCAGCAAGCACCTGGATCACCACCAGCCCGGCCCACACCATCAGGTGCGCCGACGCCGGGTAACGGTCGCCATTCAATGGGAAGAAATCGAGCACGAAGCCGATGCCCACCTGGAACACGAAGGTGGCCAGGAACACGGTCAGCGTCATGGCAGTGGTGGCCCGGCCAATCAGCGCGTCGGGAAAGCGTCGCGCCAGCAGCGCGTACGTCAGGATGCCGGTGGAGCCGAACACACCGTACAGCGCCCACAGCAGCCCCAGCGGCAGGAATGGCAGCCGGGCCATCAGCAGCAACTGGATCACGATGAAGCCGATCATGCCGGAGCCGGCCAGCGCATACAGGCTGATGCCACGGCGCTCCAGGTGACGCGCGGCCCAGCCCGCGCCGATGCAACCGGCCATCATCGCAAACCCGATCACCGACACCAGACGCGCGCTCTCGCCGGGCCCCAGATCCTGCACATCGCGCATGAACGCGGTGACCCAAAGCGTCTGCACCGCCAGGAAAATGCCCTGGTTCAGCAGCGTCAGCGGCACCACGCGCCAGAAGCGCTCGCTGCTCAGGATCTGCCGCGTGCCACGCAACTGTTCGGCAAAGCTCTCCTTGCCCTGGCGCTTCACGTCGGGCACGCCAAACCAGAGCAGCGCGGCCATGCCGAACGATATGACGGCCATGCCGGCGCTGATGGTGCGCCAGTCGGTCCATGACAGCAGCCACGACAGCGGCGCACCCACGACCACCGCACCCAGCCCGCCGATGGCCATGACCAGCCCGTTCAGCAATGGCATGCGCGACAGCGGAAACCACATCGACAGCGCCTGGATCGCGGCGCCCAGGCAGACCGATACGCCCACGCCGATCATCGCCCGCCCGGCAGCAAGCCCCACCATCCCCGGCGCCCAGGCAAACACGAGCGAGCCCGCCACGGCCAACATCAGCATGACGGCCTCGGTACGGCGCGGGCCGAAGCGGTCGAGCAGGATGCCGGCCGGCAACTGGGCGCAGGCAAACCCGAGGAAATAGAAGCTCGTGAGCAGCCCGAGATCGCCTGCGGTAAGTCCCAGTTCGCGCGTCAGATAGGGCGCGAAACCGAGATTGACACCCCGGAACACATAAGAGACCAGGAAGCCGAGCGAGAAGAACGCCAGCACGCGCCAGCGCGCGCCAGACGCATGGTTAGGCTGGGAGGCCATGTCAGTGGCCGGATTGGTAGTGGATGCAGTCATGCATGCATTGTCGTCACCGGTATGGTGCAAGACCAGCGAAAGATACCTGCGGCAATTGTGAGTAGAATTTGACGACCATGACCGATTCGCGCCCCCCGCGTCACTCGCGCTCCCCCCATCTGCCCCCGCTTCAGGCGCTTCGCGCACTGGAGGCGGCCACGCGCCACCGCAGCTTCACCCGCGCAGCCGAGGAGTTGGCCCTGACGCATAGCGCCATCAGCCACCACATCCGCGCGCTCGAGAGCAACCTTGGCACCAAGCTGTTCCAGCGCACTGGCCTCAACATGACGCCGACCAGCGCCGGCACGCGCCTGGCCGAACAGGTGCGCGGCGCGCTTGACCAGCTTGAATCGGCCCTGCGGGAAGCCGGCAGCGTGTCAGGCCCACCCGTGGTGCAACTGCAGGTCAGTGTGATGGCAGACCTTGCTAACGCCTGGCTGATCCGCCGGCTGCCGAGCCTGCACGCACAGGCGCCCGAGCTCGATCTGCATCTGCGGCTGCATGCGGAGATTTCGCCGCCCGACCCCTACGCGGTAGACGTCGGCATCTGGCACCAGCGCGTGGACCTGCCCGGCTTCGAATGCCACAACCTCCTAGAGGACTACGTGATCGCCGTGGCCAGCCCTTCGCTGCTGGCGCGGTATCCGGGCTTCACCGTGGCGGACCTGCCCCGGCTGCCGATGCTGCGTTTCGCGCTCCGGCCATGGCGCGACTGGCTGCTGCTGGCCGGCCTGCCGCCCGACGAACCCGTGCGGGGGCCGATCTTCCAGGATGCCGGCCTGATGCTGCAATCGGCCGTGGCCGGCCTGGGCGTGGCCACCGCTCGCGCGCAGCTCGCGCACGACTACATCGCCAGCGGACAACTCGTGCAGATCGGCACCACGCGGATTCCATCGAGCCTGCATTACTGGGTGACCTGGCGCGAAGGCAATCCGCGCGAAAAGGCGATCCTGCGCTTTCATGCCTGGCTCAAGGAGCAGATTGCCGGCATTGCGCCGGAAAATGACTCTCAATTGTGAAACAGGTTGCGCATTTAGTTGGATAGCCAGTTTCAGAATTGCAACCATCTGACTCCGAAACTGGCAAATGCGTCCCTTACCCCTCCGAACTCATCCGTAAAGGCGAGGGCAAGTGAGAAAAATAGACCAAACGATGGACTGGAGCCGATATTTTCCCGATGAAATGGGCTCGGCATCGAGAATGAGTTTCAGCAACTTCCGGATTCTCCCTGGCGCAGGTCCCAGGCCAAGACTTATCTCAAGGCAAGTCGTCCAGAAAAGTATCAGAAGAGAGACATCAGTCCCATGAAATTTTTCTACAGAATGACTTCCAGAGAAACGTGCGGATCGTATTAAACACCCCCGTCGAGGGGTAAAAACATGCAATGGCGAGCATATGGGCTAATCAATTATGGGGACTAGCCCCTGGGCGAACGCCGTGCGCCTGCCGATCATCAATCGCGCCAAGGTTTCATCAACGAAACACTTTTTGCGACGCCATCCTGCAATTTCCACGCACAAAAATGAAAATCCTTAAAAATCATGTGCTTAGCGAGATTGAGAGATCCACGACCATATTCCCGTCAAAGGGCTGATTCCAGGGACGGGTCAGTCGTGCGGCGCCGGAGTGCTCCCAGGCAATTCGATCCGCAAATAAGCGATGGACCGACGCAGTGATGCGCGGATCCAATCCGCGTGGTGGCATCTGGCGCAACAGCCGGGTGCCACCACGACGTCATAGTCCCGGGGTTTCTTTTCGTAGTTTGCGGCCTATTGGGGTAAGCAGTCAGTCCGGAAGGCCGGCCGGGAAAATGCTTGCGGGAAAACGGGAATCGGCGAATCCAACAGCCGGAATCCGGGGGTTAGTCACGATCACTACCAGGCGGCATGGGTTGCGCTTTGGTTCGTGACGTGCAGCCGGGCGCAGTCGCGCCGGGCAGGCTTGCCTCCAGCGTTCCAGCATCCCCCTTCTCCCTTGAGCAACGTGGCCGAAGGCGTCCATGGCGCCTCGCCGCGCAGCGGGAAAAACAAAAAAAGGCTGGGGGAAAAAATGAGTCACTATGTCAACCGCCCGTTGCTGTATGTCTCCAGGCATCACGACGCGTCGTTGTGCCGTTATCTATCGCAGCACGGCTGGAAGCTGGTGTTCGCGAACAGCCTCGAGGATCTGGCCGCGCTGCCGCTCGACGGACCATTCTCGGCGGGCCTGCTCGACTTCCAGAGCGGCTTCAGCGATGCCGATCTCGAACTGATGGAGCCTTGGCTGGCGACGCGCCAGATCGGCTGGATTGGCGCGATCAGCTGCGCCGACGAGCTGACGGACACGGCGCGCAAGCTGCTCGGCCTGTACTTCATTGACTACTACACGGCGCCGTTCGACATGGCCGAGCTGAGCCGGACGCTCGGACACGCGGTTGGCATGGCAGCCCTGCGGCCGGGCCGCGAGCAGCCAGCCGTGCCGCTGACGCGCCCGCACGGGATCATCGGCGAATGCAATGCCATGCAGGCGCTGTTCCGCAGCATCGAGAAGGTGTCGCGGTGGGACACGCCGGTACTGATCTCCGGTGAATCCGGCACCGGCAAGGAACTCGCCGCGCAGGCCATCCATCGCGCCTCGCGCCGGGCCAACCAGCCGTTCGTCGCAGTCAACTGTGCGGCCATCCCGCCCACCTTGCTGATGTCCGAACTGTTCGGCTACGAGCGTGGCGCCTTCACGGGCGCGACCAAGCGCAAGCCGGGCCGGATCGAGATCGCGCAAGGCGGCACGCTGTTCCTGGATGAAATCGGCGACATGCCGCTCGAGAGCCAGACCAGTCTGCTGCGCTTCCTGGAAACAGGCCGGATTGAACGGCTGGGTGGTACCGAATCCGTCGCCGTCGATGTCCGGGTCATCTCGGCCACGCACGTCGACCTCGAAGCCGCCGTGGCGACCGAACGGTTCCGTGGCGACCTCTTTCACCGCCTGTGCGTGCTGCGCGTCAAGCAGCCACCGCTGCGCGAACGCGGCTCCGATGTGCTGCTGCTGGCCGAACATATCCTGGATTCCGTCCGCAAGGACTCGCCCGAGCACATCCGTGGCTTTTCGCCCATGGCCCTGCGCGCCATCACCACCCATGTCTGGCCAGGCAACGTGCGCGAGCTGCTCAACCGGATCCGCCTTGCCGCGGCGATGTGCGAGAACGGGGTCATCCAGCCCTCCGACCTCGAACTCGACACACCCGTGGAAAGCAAGCCGCCGACGCTGGCCGCGATTCGCGAAGCGGCCGAGCAGGCCGCGATCCTCGAAGCGCTGCAACGCCACCACGAACGTCTGATCGACGTGGCGGCCGAGCTTGGCATCTCGCGAGTCACGTTGTTCCGGCTCATGCGCGACTACAAGCTGCAGGTGCGGAAGGGCAACGTGGGACTGGTCTGCGTGCAGAACTGAAGGCTGGTGTCGATCCACGACGCGGAGTTCGAACATGCTGCAAGTCCAGTCCCGCTCCCGAGACGTGCCAGGCGAGCCGGCCGGCCATGCCATCTGGCATCGCCTGCCCGCGCGGGACACACTGGTCCGGCTCTTCCGATTCGGTGTATCCGGCGTCATCGCCACCGGCATCCACGTGGCGGTGGCCACCCCGTTGATCTACCTGCTCCATGCCTCGCAGGTGGGCGCCAACGGCGTGGCGTTCGTCGTCGCCAATATCGCGTCGTATCTGCTCAATACGCTGTGGAGCTTCGGCGCTATCCCCACGCGTGACAGCTACGTGCGCTTTCTGATCGTATCGCTGCTGGGTCTGGGCCTGACACTTGGCATCTCTGCCGGCGCGCAGGCGCTTGGCCTTGGCTATTGGGCCGGTCTCGCCGCGATCCTGTCGGTGGTGCCGGCGGTCACGTTCGTGCTGCACCGGACCTGGACGTATCGCTGACCGAGCAGCCACACCATGCCACCGGGCGGGCGTGCCTGGCCCGGCCGGCCATCCGCATCACCTCGAGGAGCCCCCATGCCAGCCGCCACCGACACGCCCAAGACGGCTTCGCTCGACAGCGCCACCCCTGTCCGCTGGCTCACGCCGGGACGCATCTGCCTGTATGCCGCCACCTTGCTGGTGCTCGAATGCGTCGTGGTCACGGCGTGGTGGTACGGCCACTCGGTCATTGCCAATCCGACTGTGCCGCGTCTGGGTTGGGATTTCGTCGTCTACTGGTGCGCCTCGGGACTCGCGCAGATGCATGGCGCGGTCGCTGCCTACGATTGGGAACTGCTGCGCGTGGCGAAGACACCGCTACTGCCGAACACATTCGGTCCGTTCGCCTATCCCCCCACGTTCCTGCTGATGATCTACCCGCTTGCCGCGCTGCCTTTCAGCATGGCGCTTGTCCTGTTCGCGCTGACGGGCATCGCGCTGTATCTGGGCTATCTGCGCGCCGTGGTCGGCCATCTGCACCGTTACTGGTTCGTTCCCGCGCTCGCATTCCCAGGAGTCTGGACCACGCTGATTTCGGGTCAGAACTCGCTGTACACCCTGGCAGCCGCGGGTGGCGCGCTTTGGCTCATGCGTCGTCACCCGGTGGCTGCGGGGGCCTGCATTGCGCTGCTTTGCGTCAAGCCGCAGCTCGGCGTGCTGTTTCCCCTGATGCTCCTCTGCGAGCGGCGCTGGACCACAATGGCTGCGGCGGCGGGATGCTCTACGTTGTTCGTCGGCCTGACTGTCATGGCCTTCGGCGTCGACATCTACCCGGCGTTCCTGCACAGCCTGGCGATGTTCCGGGAAACAGTGGCCGTGAACATCGACACGTTGCGCGGCGCGCCGACGGTCTTTGGTGTGCTGTACGTGGCCGGTGCCAGCATTCCGCTGGCTAACAGCGTGCATGCCGCCGTGGCGCTCTGCGCGATCGCGGCATGCGTGTGGGTATGGTGCACCAGGCCTCGGCTCGCGCTGAGCGCTTCCACGCTCGTGGTTGGTACCCTGCTCACGCAGCCCTATCTGATCTACTACGACCTTGCGTGGCTGGCCATTCCCGTGGCCCTGCTCTGCGTCGACATGATCCGCTTTGGCAGCCGTGGATGGGAGCGCCTGCTGCTGATCGTCACCTGGTTCGCGCCGATGCAGGGCCTCAGCCCGTTCTTCATCGACCACGTCCCGCAACTCACGCCCCTCGTGCTGGTGTGCCTCCTTGGCCTGATCGTCCTGCGTCATCAAGCCGCGAGAAGCACCGTCCAATCCTGAACGGAAGGGCAGCTTCAGAAGCTCTCAGTGCCGCTTGGCCGCCGCCGCGATCGGGATGACGCGGCCATTGCCCACGGCGCGGCCTTGCGGACGGCGCTCCTGGTAGCGGCGCTTGACCAGATAGATCGGGCGGCCCTTCGATTCGTCGTAGATGCGGCCGATATACTCGCCCAGCACGCCCAGCCCGATGAGCTGGATGCCACCGAAGAACAGCAGCAGCGACAGCACGGAGGCATAACCCGGCACGTCGACCCCCAGGATCAGCGTGCGCGCCACGATGAACGTGCCGTAGCAGAAGGCGATCATGGCGATGAACGACCCGACGTACGTCCAGCTTCGCAGCGGCAACGTGCTGAAGCTGGTGATGCCTTCGAGCGCCAGGTTCCAGAGCCGCCAGCCTGAGAACTTCGATTCCCCGGCGCAGCGCGGCGCGCGCTCGTACTGGACGACTACCGTATTGAAGCCAACCCAGGCGAACAGCCCTTTCATGAAACGGTGCCGCTCGGGCAACTGCTTCAGCGCGTTGACAACGGCGCGGTCCATCAGCCGGAAATCCCCGACGTTCTCCGGAATCTTCAGGTCCGACAGCCAGTTATGCACGCGATAGTAGGCCGTCGCGGTGACACGCTTCAGGAACGAATCGCTGGCGCGGCTGGCACGCTGCGCCAGCACCACTTCGGCGCCCTGCCGCCATTTCTCGACGAGGGTGGGAATCAGCTCCGGCGGGTCCTGCAAATCGGCGTCGATCGGGATTACCGCGTCACCGAATGCTTCGTCGATGCCCGCGGTCAATGCCGCCTCCTTGCCGAAGTTGCGCGTAAGGTCGATCACACGGATGCGGCCATCGCGCCGCGAGATGTCGACGAGCCGCGCGAGCGTGTCGTCGGCACTGCCATCGTTGACGCAGACGATCTCGAAGCGCGTGGCTGGCACCGATTCCAGGATCGGCACCACACGGTCGAAGAACGCCTGCAGCGCGGTGCCCTCGTTGTAGAACGGCACCACCAGCGACAGGAGCTGGATGTCGTCATAGTCGGCCATGATCTCTTTCCTCCCGGCACGCGTTGCCGCGCGCTCCGTCATCAGGCATTGAACGATGCCTTGTCCATCCTTTCCAGCCGGATTCGCCAGACGCCCAGCGCCAACGCGAGCATCAGCCCGAGCGGCAACGGCTGGAATCCGATCTCCGGACCTGTCACACGGCTCCACAGCGGCATCAGCCACAGCAGCACCAGCAACTCCCGCTCGCCCCGCAACCAGCCGGCGCGATGGCCGTGCGCGCCGAGCCAGGCAATTGCCAGCCCGAGGAACACGAGGTCGTAGTCATACAGGTAGGCCGGCACCAGCAACCCAGCCACCACAAGTACGGCGGCACGCAGCGCGAAGCTGCAGGGCCGGGACCACGCATACACCACCGACGCCAGCGCTGCCGCTGCCACCAGACCGTGTATCGCGTAAGGCAACAGCAAGCCGCCACTGATCAGCTTCATTGAGGCAAACACCGTTGGCATCCGCGCCATCAGTGCGGAGCCCTGCTCCACCGACTCGCGCGCCATGGCGGCGTTGCGCAGGAATGCGGCGAAGGGCTCCGAGCCGAACACCAGCAGCGACGCCACCGTCAGCACCAGCGTCGTGCAAGCCATGGCGCCCAGCACACGCCAAGCGCGCGCGCAAAGCAGCGCCACCGGGACCATCAGCGCGAGCTGTGGCTTCATCGCCACCACGCCCAGCAGCACCCCCGCCAGCAACGGACGCGAGCGCAGGCACGTCAGTGCCAGGCCGGCGCAGCCCGCAAGCCACAGCGAGTTCTGTCCGGTGGCCAGCACCACCACGATGCCGGGAAACGCAACCGCCGCCAGCCGGGCATCGCGCCATGGCAACGTGCGACATAGCGCCCACGCAAACCAGGCAACGCCACCCACCAGAAACACGAACGTGGCCAGTCCATAGGGCACCAGCCCGAACGGCAATACGAACCACAACGACATGGGCGGATACAGCCAGGGCAGCACACCATCGCCGATGGCAAGCCCGGGCACCGCGGAGAGTTCCACATGCCGCAGCGCGCCCAGATCGTAGGGCGCGGCCGCCCCACTGGATAACGCCAGCTTCGCCGTGCTCCAGAACACGACGAAATCGCCACCCGGTGCGAATACGCCCGGTACCTTCAGCACGCAGGCGCGGAACAGCCAGATCCCGAAGTACAGCGCGTAGCAGGCAATCGCCACGCACGAATAGAGCCGCAACCGGCTGGCATCGAGCCAATGCGAGCGTGACGCATCGTCCCGTGCCCGGCGCGCGGCAGCCTGCAGCGTGGCCATGTCAGGTTCCCACCGGCGCCGGCACCGACGCGGACGCAGTGCGGGCCATGGTCCGACGAACGGCCACGATCACAAGCAATGCCGAGATAACGGGGCCGATCTGCGGCATTCCGAGCTTGGGGTTCATCTGTTCGAAGATCGGCAACCACCACGCCACCAGGAACAAGAGGCGCTCGCGGTTGGACAGGCCATGACGAATGCCATCGCCGACGAGACCCGCGACCGCGATCCCCAGCCACGTCAGTTCGTAGTGACGGACATACGGCGTGGCCAGCAACGCGGCGGCGGCGAGCACGGCGGCGCACAGTGGCGCCTCGCGCGTGCGGGACCATACATAGACGACGGCGGCCGCGGCGGCGAGCGCTGCCAGCCCTTGCACGGCGTAGGCCGAAGCGCGGTTCAACCCTGACAGCTGCGCGGCGGCCAGCACCGATGGCATGCCGTACCACCCTTCCGGCGTGCCTTCCACAAGATTTGCGCGGGCCCACGCGACACTGTTCAGGAATGCCGGAATCGTCTCCCAGCCGCAGATCACGACGCTGACCGCCGCGAAGATCGCCGCCGTGGCGGCGGCGCTCGCCAAAGTACGAAAATGGCGACCCGCGATCAGCGCCACCGGAATCAGCAATGCCAGCTGCGGCTTGATGGCCAGCAGCCCGATCAGGACGCCGGCCAGAACCGGCCGCTTGCCCAGCAGGCAGATCGCCCCACCGACCAGCGACGCCGTCAGCAGCGAGTTCTGCCCGAGGATGACCGAGACCAGGACGGCCGGCGACGCCAGCACCGGCAGCCACAAGCCGCGCCGCAGCATGGAGCCGGCTCCGACCAGCCCGCCAATCGCGCACAGGTAGGCATAGGCGCTTGCGGTGATGAACAGCACGTAACTGAACGCGAACGGCAATGTGGCCAGCGGCAGGACCACCAGCAGGAACGTTGGCGGATACAGCCACGGCAGGACGGCAGTGTTGCCGATGTCGAGCGGCCCGTAGGTCGCCATCACCTCCAGGTGCCTGGCCACGTCGTAGGCCCGCACTGCCCCCTCGCTCAGCGTCAGATACGATGCGCTCCAGAACACGGCGAAATCTGTACCCGGACGACTGACGTGGCTATCGGTGAAGCCCTCGGTGTACCAGGCCCACGTCACCATCAACACCATGAACAGGAACAGCACGGCCGCGCTGTAGACGCGGGCGCGATCCAGATCCAGCCACGCCCCGCCTTGCCTCCCCGTGTCCGCCCGCACTGCTTCCTGACTCATGACTCACCCCGTTCCCTTATGTTCTTGCCTTATGTTCTTGCAGGTGCCATGCCGCGGTCTTGTCCGAACGTCGGCAACGCCTGGTGTTGCCTAAGTCTTGTCACGCGAGCGCGTTAGCGCAAGGCGCCCCAAGGGGTCGAGAACGAGCCGGCGCCCCGGAAAACGCGATCCGTGCGCGCGATGTTTCCTTCCTGAATCACGCGCGGATTGGAGGTGGAGAATGGCGTCGCACAAGCGATTGCGGGCGGCGCGCGATGCCAGCGCACGTGCCGCCCCGCAACGCAGGCAACCACGCGCGTTTCCATTCGGAAACGTTGCCCTCCGCAGGGTCCGCTTCATCCATCAGTCGGGCCGGCGCAGGCATCGCGCAGTCATGCATCCACGGTTGTCATCCTCCAGGGCGAACGGTCTGCGTAATGCGCCGCACCTGACTACTTCTTTTGGATGAGCGACACATCCGCCCGACCTAGTGATGTCGGCGATCCATTCATACTGGGGCTGACCCGCCGGTGGGCTCATCCAAAATAAATCAGGGCCCAGCGTTTCCGGCTGGCAACGACGCGGGCCCGAAACGCGGCATTCCGCCCACATCGCCGCAGCACCCGCCAGGCGGGCCTCCCCGCAAAGCCTTGTGGGACAACGAATTCATCAGGGCTGGCCCACGGATTGCCTATGTCAGCCTGCGGCACCGTCACTCACGGTAAGCCGCAACTGCCAGCGAGCTGTTCGCCGCCGGCAGAAGAACAAAGATTCGGGGAGCAACACCATGCCAGCTATCGGTCAGCTCGTGAGAATGCATCGGACCATGGGTCGCATCTCCGCCGCTCGCAGCGGCGGCAGCGTGCCCTACCGTTGCATGGTTCGCGCAAGCCACGCCCAACACGCGGCACGGTGCATCCATGCCTCCGCCGAGCGACGGCTGCAGGCGCGTTGCCCTCACGGCGCAAGCGTCGGCGCTGGCCGTTGGCCATTTCATTGCTGCGCGATCTGCGCGCCACCGTCCTGCCGCTTCCTCCCGCTCTGAAATCACAGATGTCTGTTCGAAGTTTCTGTCCGTAGTCGCAAGCGTGCTTTTCAACCCAAGGAGTCCACCATGCAACGTCTGACCCAAAACCTGAAGCGTTTCGTCCGTGACGAAGACGGCGTTACCGCCATCGAATATGGCCTGATCGCCGCACTGATCGCCGTAGTGATCATCGCCTCGGTGCAACTCGTCGGCACGAACCTGAGCAAGGTCTTCAGCCTCATCGGCGCCGAACTGGCCTGACGGCTCGACGGTTCGCGGCGTGGCCGGTTCATGTGCCACGCCGCGAACCTTTGATACCGGCCATCACGGATCACCTCCCAAGGAGAGCCACATGTCCAACCACTTCGTCAGCTTGAAGGCGTTCCTCCGCGACGACGACGGCGTCACCGCCATCGAGTACGGCCTGATCGCCGCCTTGATCGCGGTCGTGATCATCGCCTCGGTGCAGCTCGTCGGTACGAACCTGAGCAGCATCTTCAGCACGATCGCCTCGGAACTGTCCTGAGCCTAGTCACCCGACACGACACGCCATCGAGGAGACCACCATGTCCAGTCTCAAGATCATGTGCAGCACCTTCCGACGTGACACGCGCGGCGTGACGTCCATCGAGTACGCGTTGCTGGGAGCGCTGATTGCCATGGTCATCATCGGCGCGGTGAGCCTCCTCGGCACCAATCTCAAGGCGCTCTACGACATGGTCGCCGCGGAGGTGCCCTGATAAGGGCCGCACCATTCCAGAACGAGCCGAGCACGCCATGACCACCATCCCGACGCTCTCACCCTATATCGGTCCCACCGTTATCGCGGTGGTACTAACCGCCGCCGCCACGGATCTGCAGCGGCGCCGCATTCCGAACTGGCTGACGTTTGGCGCATGGCTGGTGGCGTTGCCCGTCCAGATGACGATCCACGGCCTGGCCGCCGGCGCGTCCACATGGGCACTGGGCTGGCTGACGGGCCTTGGCATCTTCCTGCCCATTTACCTGCTGCGCGGCATGGCCGCCGGCGACGTCAAGCTGATGGCCGCCGTGGGTGCGTGGCTCGGCGCAAGCCTTGCCGCATCGATCGCGCTGGCGTCGTTCGTCATTGGGGGCGTGTGGGCCCTGACCCTTGTGCTGGCATCCGGCAAGGGCCGCCAGGTCGTGCGCAACCTCGGCGGGATCGCACTCACTGGACAAGGTGGCGCATCCGTCGGCTCCCTGCCCTATGGGGTGGCGATCGCGGCCGGCACGCTGACCATGCTGTTCGCCAGCACGTGATGGACCAACCGGACCACAAGGGACAAACACAAGGGGAACGGCAATGTTAGAGCACCATGAAGCAGGCCAGGCAACAAGACTCCCCGAGGCAGTCGCCTCGATGGTGCGGCATGCCCAGGCTGATCACGACGCGCTGCCGGCCTGGCACGTTCCGCCGCGATCCATCGCGGATACCGGTCTGGAGATCTCGCTGCTGCTTGGGCTGTTGCTGAAGGCCGCCTACCTGCACCGCAGCGTCTCCCTGACGATCCTGACGGACACGCTCAAGCTGCCTGCCTCTGTGGTGAACGAGATCGCGGCGGTCGCCGTTCGCGAGCGGCTGCTGGAAGTGGCCCATCGCGGCGCCAGCGACATCGACGTGCGATTTCGCCTGACCGACGCCGGCTACGCCCGCGCCGCGGAGACCTCGGCCCGCTGCAGCTACGCCGGTGCCGCGCCGGTCACGCTTCAGGCTTACCTCGATGCGATCCAGCATCACTCGATCCATCACACATCGGTCACGAAGGCGGATGTCACCGCGGCATTCCACAACCTGGTGGCGCCGGTCCATCTGCTCGACAGCATCGGCATGGCGCTGAACACCGCCCGCGCACTGATGATCTACGGCCCGCCGGGCAGCGGCAAGACCTACCTGGCGCAGCGACTTGGCGCGCTCTTGCCCGGTGCGGTGCCCGTGCCCCATGCGATCACCGTGGCGGGCGAGATCATCCAGATCATGGACCCGCTCGTGCACACGCCGATCGACGACAGCGAGGCTTCGTCCGCCCGCCGGTCAATGGACCGCCGCTGGGTCGTCTGCCATCGTCCCGTGGTGCTGACCGGCGGCGAACTGACGCTGTCGATGCTCGACCTCCGCTACGACAGCAACTCGGGCTTCTATCAGGCGCCACCGCACATGAAGGCCAACAACGGTATCTACATCGTGGATGACCTTGGCCGGCAGATGGTCGGCGTCGACCAGTTACTGAATCGCTGGATCGTGCCGCTGGACCGCGGCATCGACATGTTCACGCTTCATAGCGGCGTGCGGTTCTCGGTGCCCTTCGACGTATGGCCGGTGTTCTCGACCAACCTTTCGCCCACGGACCTCAGCGACGATGCGTTCCTGCGCCGGCTTGGCAGCAAGCTCTACGTGGGGCCGCTGCCGATCGACGACTACCGCGAAGTCTGCCTGCGCACGGCCACCGAACTCGGTCTGACGTGGCCGGAGCCCGCCTTCGATTTCCTGCTGGAGAGCCTGCATTTCTCCAGCGACACACCCCTGCTCGCGTGCATCCCGCGCGACCTGTTGCGGCTTGTGGCATCGCACGTGCGCTACCACGGCCACGCACCGCAAGTCACGGAAGAAAGCCTGTGCCGCGCCTGGCAGGGCTACTACGGATTGCAGGGCAAACCGGAAGCACTACCGCCGGACAACGAACACCGCTGGCCCGCCGGCCATCGTGCAGCGGGCTGAGTCAGCCCAACCAGGAAGGAAGCAAGTACATACGTAGGGGAGAGTCATCATGAAGAACACGCGAGCAATCCTGATGCTGCTGGTTGCGCTGGTGGCCGGCGCGGCGGCGGTGGTTTCCGCATCCCGCTGGCTGCTGCAGCAGTCGTCCAGCTCGGTCAAGCAGGTGGTAGTAGCAGCGAACGATCTCGATCTCGGCCAGCCGCTCAACGGCAGCCAGCTCAAGCTCGTCAGCTGGCCCGCCGGCAGTGTGCCGCCCGGTGCATTCGAAGACCCCAAGACACTGGACGGACGCGTGGTCCGCACCAGCCTGCAACGCGGCGAACCCATCATCGACGCGAAGCTGGCGCCGGTGGGCACCAAGGGCGGCCTCTCCGCCGTCATCAACGACGGCAAGCGCGCCATCACGGTTCGCGTCAACGATGTGGTGGGCGTGGCTGGCTTCGCGCTGCCAGGCAATTACGTCGATGTGATCGTCAACACCAACGAGGACTCCAAGAGCGCGCAGAACGGCAGCATCTCGAAGATCGTGCTCGAGAAGATTCTGGTGCTGGCCGTGGCGCAACAGGTCAGCCGCGATGACACGCAGCCGAAGGTGGTCAACGCCGTGACGCTGGAAGTCTCGCCGGATCAGGCCGAGAAGCTCGACGTGGCGCGCAGCGTGGGAACGCTGTCGCTGGTGCTGCGCAATCAGATGGACGTGGCCGACATCAACACTGGCGGCGCCACCAAGCACACGCTGCTCGGCAAGGCCGAACTGCCCCCGCCGGCTCCGCTCGCTGCGCCGGCTCCCGTTACGCGCACGGTGGTCAAGACCCGTACGGTCGCCGCCGCACCGCGCGCTGGCAACTGTGTCGGCGTGCTCGCAGGCATCCAGGGCAGCCTGGAGTGCTTCTGACCGCAATGGATGAAACAGCCGAAGCACCGAGACACCCAGACGCTTAGCGCATCCAGATCCGCTTCACTCTCCGGGGGGAGATCAAAAATGAACCAGAAGACAACTGAAGCAGCACGCGGCACACGCCACTTCGTCCTGGCCGCCATCCTCTGCACACCACTCGCCGCCGCAGCACAGGTCGCGGTAGAAGCCGGCAACGTTGCCAGGTCGACCACGCCGGCGGCCTCGCCAGCGGTCAAGGTCCCGGGAGGGCCGGTGCAGATGACCATCAGCATGGCGCCCGTGCCCGCCGCCCCCTCGATTGCCGCTGACGCCCGTGGCCCGAACTGCTCCGGCGCGATCCGCAACGAATCGAGCGTGATCGTGCCGATCGGCAAGTCGCAGCTGATTCCGCTGCCTGAGCCAGTGCGCAACCGTACCCTGGGCAACCCGAACGTCGTGCAGGCCACGATGGTGTCGCCGCAGACGCTCTATGTCCTCGGGCGCACCGTGGGCACCACCAACATGATCGTGCAGGGCCGCAGTGGCGGTTGCAGCATCATCAACGTGGTGGTCAACGCGGACGCTAACGGATTGCAGACCTCGCTGGCCCAGTTGCTGCCGGGTGAATCGGGCATCCGCGTGATGACCGCCGCGGACAATCTGGTGCTGACCGGCAGCGTCTCCAGCTCACAGGCGGCGCTGCAGGCCATGGATATCGCCCAGGCGTACGCCAACGCGGCACAGGGCGACGGCGCCAACGGCAAGAAGGGCGGCGTGCTCAACATGATGTCCGTCGACACCCCGCAGCAGGTGATGCTGGAGGTGAAGGTTGCCGAAGTCTCCAAGACGCTGCTCAACCAGCTCGGTTCGGCAGTCAATATCCAGGGCGGCTTCGGATCGTGGACCGGTGGCGTGATCTCGAACTTGCTCACGGGCGCGGCGGCCGGCATCTTCGGTAGCAAGGCCAATAACAAGCCGTTCAATCTCGCGATCGACGCGCAGAAGAACGACAGCCTGGTAAAGGTCCTGGCCGAACCGAATCTGGTCACCATCAGTGGTCAGGAAGCCAGCTTCCTCGCTGGCGGCAAGATCTACATCCCGGTCGCGCAGAGCAACGCGCTCGGTGGCGCCTCCACCATCACGCTGCAGGAAGAAGAGTTCGGCGTGGGGCTGAAGTTCACCCCGACCGTGCTGGCCAACGGACGGATCCACCTGAAGGTGTCGCCGGAAGTCTCGGAACTGTCGCCCACGGGCGCAACGGTCAGCGGCAGCACGCTGACCGGACAGACGATCCTCCCGCTCATCACGACACGCCGCGCCTCTACCACCGTGCAGATGCGCGATGGCGAGAGCTTCGCGATCGGTGGCCTGCTGCAGGACAGCGCACGTGGCTCGCTGAAGGCACTGCCTGGCGCCGGTGAGGTTCCGGTACTTGGCACGCTGTTCCGCAGCACGCAGTTCCAGCAAGACCTGACCGAGCTGGTGTTCATCATCACGCCGCACCTGGTCAAGCCGATGCAGACGCAGAACTACCCGCTGCCGACCGACGGCTTCACTACGCCTGACCCGCTGTCGCTCTACTTCATGGGCAACATGGAAGGCAAGGGCAGGCCTGCTCCGCAGCCGGCACCGGCGCCTTCGCAACCCGCCGCGCCCGCCACGGCACCTGCTCCCGTGCCTTCGACCCCGCGCAGCGAAACCGGCCCGACCACGTCGGTTCCCACCAGCCCCACTCCGATCGGCAAGCTCCTGGACGAGCCGGCGCCGTCGGCCCCCGCGGCTTCGCCAGCACCAGTGGCAACCGTGGGG
>NZ_ANKP01000069.1:0-23245 GCF_000319775.1 Cupriavidus sp. HMR-1 | reverse complement strand
TGCCTCCGGGCGCACGCGCTCGGGGCGCGGCACCGAAACCGGTGCCGGCGCGTCGGGCGTGATGCCCTTGACGGCCGCTTCCTGACGCGGGCGCGCTTCTTCCTTCTTGCGGCTGCTGTAGCTCGTGTCGGCCTCGAGTTCCTTGGCGGCAGCCTCGGCCATACGGTAGCTGGCAGTCGACTCTTCCAGGCGCGGATCGTCGTGGCGCAGGCGCTCGAGCTTGTAATGCGGCGTTTCGAGGTGCTTGTTCGGGATCAGCAGCACGTTGACCTTGAAGCGCAGCTCGATCAGGTTGATCTCCTGGCGCTTCTCGTTCAGCAGGAAAGCGGCCACTTCCACCGGCACCTGGCAGTGGATGGCGGCCGTGTTTTCCTTCATCGCCTCTTCCTGGATGATGCGCAGCACCTGCAGGGCGGACGATTCGGTATCGCGAATGTGGCCCGTGCCGTTGCAGCGCGGGCAGGTGATATGCGAGCCTTCGGACAGGGACGGACGCAGGCGCTGGCGCGACAGCTCCATCAGGCCGAAACGGCTGATCTTGCCCATCTGCACGCGGGCGCGGTCGTGGCGCAGCGCATCCTTCAGGCGCGTTTCCACATCCTTCTGGGCCTTGCCGGACTCCATGTCGATGAAGTCGATCACGATCAGGCCGCCAAGGTCGCGCAGGCGCAGCTGGCGGGCGATTTCGTCTGCCGCTTCCAGGTTGGTGCGCAGCGCGGTTTCCTCGATGTCCGCACCCTTGGTGGCGCGGGCCGAGTTCACGTCGACGGAAACGAGGGCTTCGGTGTGGTCGATTACGATGGCGCCACCCGACGGCAGCATCACCATGCGGGAGTAGGCCGATTCGATCTGGTGCTCGATCTGGAAGCGCGAGAAGAGCGGCACGTCGTCGCGGTACTTCTTCACGCGACTCATGTTGTCCGGCATGACCACGCTCATGAAGGCGCGGGCCTGCTCATAGATCTCGTCGGTATCGATCAGGATTTCGCCGATATCGGGCTGGAAGTAGTCGCGGATCGCGCGGATCACGAGGCTGGATTCCAGATAGATCAGCAACGGGGCCTTGTTGTCGCCGGCGGCGCCGTCGATGGCCTTCCACAGTTGCAGCAGGTAGTTCAGGTCCCACTGCAGTTCTTCGGCGGCACGGCCGATACCGGCGGTGCGCGCGATGATGCTCATGCCTTCCGGCACCTGGAGCTGCGCCATCGTTTCACGCAGTTCCTGACGGTCTTCGCCCTCGATGCGGCGCGAAACGCCACCGCCACGCGGGTTGTTCGGCATCAGCACCAGGTAGCGGCCGGCCAGCGAGATGAACGTGGTCAGGGCTGCGCCCTTGTTGCCGCGCTCTTCCTTTTCGACCTGGACGATCAGTTCCTGGCCTTCGTGCAGGGCGTCCTGGATACGTGCGTTGCGCACGTCCACGCCGTCCTTGAAGAAGGCGCGTGCCACTTCCTTGAACGGCAGGAAGCCATGGCGCTCTTCGCCGTAGTTGACGAAGCACGCTTCCAGCGAGGGTTCGATCCGGGTGATGACACCCTTGTAGATGTTGCCTTTGCGCTGTTCGCGCCCGGCGGTTTCGATGTCGATGTCGATCAGTTTCTGACCATCGACGATGGCGACGCGCAGCTCTTCCTGTTGCGTCGCGTTAAACAGCATGCGTTTCATCGCAATACCTCACTCCAGTGTCGCGGGTGCCAAATGTCATGAATCGGCCATGCCCGCAACGGTCCAGGGAGCACGCGAGGAAAGTGAGCGAGGGCGGGAGAATTGCCAAAGACGCCAGCGCGCACGAAAGCGCGGCCGGCTGGGCGCGGGTGAAAGGAGAAGCTGTCGGCGAATTGGCCGTCCCTGTGGACGGGCAGTCAGTTGGGTCGGGGGAGCAATGCATTATTGCTCCTGATACAGCGACCTCTGGCGGATACCGGCTGGCCGGGGGCGGGAGGACGTGTACGCCGTGCCGTCGGCACAGGCTTTCGTTTCCTCTCGCAGCCGGGCCGGGGTGGCCAAGACGCGTCAAAGAGCAAGTTATCCGGACGCGGCGTGCGCATGCCGATACCAATCCGACCCGTGTGCTGGCGGGCGCGCCACTGCTTCTTGGCGTTCTGCGTCAGGGCGCCAGACAATCCGGGGTGTTATGAACCACGCCGGATCGCGGCCGATTTGCAGGTCGGTTGGCAGGCTGGCCTGCCGGGCCGGCACCGATTCCCGGTGCGGGCGGTCTTCTCTCACCGATGCGGATGCCCAATGGCGAGCATCCACATTGAATTCTTTTCTACCTGAACACTCAGTTTCCACGTGTCGACCGGTTCGATGCCGAAGTTACCTCTGGGCAACTTCCTGCGTGCCGGCGCGGCGCGTGCGTGCTGCTGATTGCCACCATTTGCCTGTCCGGCGCTTGCGGGGTACGCAATAAGCGGGGGACGGGCCGGGTCGATGGGAACCCGAAGTGTAAAATGCGAAATCTTGCGCGGATACTGGTGGGACTACCCAATTCAATCTGTTGGATGTCCCGCATGTTCCTGCCCGATGCGCCGCGAAAAAATGGCTGGCAAATCCGGGCAGGTTTTCAGGGCTCGCGCCAAACCTCGCTTACACAGGTCGTGCGTTTCCGGTCTTTGGCCGGTAACGGCCGGGAAATTATATTGAAAATGAATGAGTTACGCCATCAAATTGCAACGGAGCCGCAATCGCGCCCCAGCGGGCTCCAGGTGGCGTACGTGACCGTCGACGAAAGTTCGGAAGGGCAGCGCATCGACAACTTCCTGTTGAAGGTGGCCAAGGGCGTGCCCAAAAGCCACATTTATCGCGTGCTGCGCTCAGGCGAAGTGCGCGTCAACAAAGGTCGGGTCGACGCCACTTACCGGTTGCAGAACGGAGATGTGGTGCGTATCCCGCCGATGCGCGTGGCGGAGAAGGCTGCTACGGCCAGTGGTTTCGTCCCCGCAGGCGAGTTTCCTGTGCTTTTCGAGGATGCCGCGCTGCTCGTGATCGACAAGCCGGCCGGCGTGGCCGTGCATGGCGGGTCTGGGGTGGCCTTCGGGGTGATCGAGCAACTACGCCGCGCCAGGCCGGAGGCGAAGTTCCTCGAACTGGTCCATCGGCTCGATCGGGAAACGTCCGGAATCTTGGTGCTGGCGAAGAAGCGTTCCGCGCTGGTGCACCTGCACGAGCAGATTCGTGGCAACGGCATGGACAAGCGGTATTTCGCCTGCGTGGCGGGCGAGTTTCCGAACACGCGCCAGCATGTGAAGCTACCTCTATATAAATACAGCACGCCGGACGGCGAACGCCGCGTGCGTGTGCAGGCGGACGGGTTGGCGTCACATACGGTCTTCAATCGCATGGAGGCCTTCGACGGCTACACGTTGCTGGAGGCCGAACTGAAGACCGGACGGACGCACCAGATTCGCGTGCATCTGCAATCGATTGGCTTCCCGATCGTTGGTGATGATAAATATGGCGATTTTGCGCTCAATAAGGCGCTTTCTCGCAGCGGCGCCAGGCCGGGACTGAAACGCATGTTCCTGCATGCGCACCGGCTCACGCTGACACATCCGGCCACCGGCGCGCCGATGACGGTGGCCGCGCCATTGCCTGCCGAGTGTGTTGAATTTCTGCAACAATTGCGGCAGGGGCGGCCAGCGCGCGACGCGGACTGATCCGTACGCACGTCGCTGTTAGCGCTCACACACTTTCAGTATCCAACAAGGACCGCAATGGCCAGGCAGCGCTTCGACCTGATCGTCTTCGACTGGGATGGAACCCTGATGGACTCCACCCCGACCATCGCCAAATGCATACAGCTCGCCAGCCGTGATCTGGGACTACCCGTGCCGGATGACAGCGCGGCCAGCCATGTGATCGGACTCGGCCTGAAAGATGCGTTGTCGTATGCCGTGCCGACGCTCGATCCTGCCGACTATCCGCGTCTGGCGGAACGCTACCGCTATCACTTTCTGACGCGTGACGCCGAACTGGTGCTGTTCCCGGGCGTGCTCGACATGCTCGAGGCGCTTCACGCCGAGCATTACTTCCTGGGCGTGGCCACCGGCAAGACCCGAGTCGGACTCGAACGCGCTCTGGCGGCAACTGGCATCGGCAAGCTGTTCGATGCCACGCGCTGCGCCGATGAGACGTTCTCGAAGCCGCATCCGGCCATGCTCCACGAACTGACGCGCGAACTTGGCCAGGATATCGGTAGGACCGTGATGATCGGCGACACGACCCACGACCTGCAGATGGCCATCAACGCTGGCGCGCAGGGGCTTGGCGTCTCCTACGGCGCGCATCCGGCGGAATCGCTGCGTGAGATGTCGCCCGTGCATTGCGCAACGTCGATTGCCGACCTGCAGGCCTGGCTGCTCGCTCATGCCTGAAGCATTGCTGGAACCGCGGCGCCTTTGCGCGGCAGAGGAACTGGTCGACGGTGGCGCAGGCGTGCGCTTTGCAGTGCGTCTCAACACGCGGGAGATCGGCGCGTTCGTCGTGCGATACGACGGCGCCGCGCACGGCTATCTGAATCAGTGCGCCCATGTGCCGATGGAGCTGGACTGGCAGGAAGGTCAGTTTTTCGATAGTGCGGGCTTATACTTGATGTGCGCTACACATGGCGCGACCTACGCGCCGGACACCGGCTTGTGCGTGGGTGGCCCGTGCAAGGGGGCCACGCTCGCCAAGCTCCGGATCGAGGAGCGCGAGGGCGCGGTCTTCTGGTTGCCTGAACCCCCATTTTTCCCGCTCGACGCCGCGTAAGGCGGAGCGGGGACGTCATCTGACTTTATCGAGTCCATTCGCATGACAGAACAGCAAAATCCGCCGAACGAACCGGGTCAACCTCAAGATCGCGCAGGCGACGACAGCAAGCTGGAGACGGCAAAGCACGCCGAATTCCCGCTGGAGCGCGAACTGCAGGCTGGCGACGACGCGGCCAAGCGCGAAGCTGACGAGCGTCGCGCCCGCCTGGCAGGCAAGGGCGGTCCCGTTGGAGGCAGCAGCGGCGGTGGCAGTGGTAGTAGTAGTGGCGGCTGGGAGCGCGACGTGCTCGAGAAGGTGCTGATGGCCTCACTGCGCGAGCAGCGCTCGGCGCGACGCTGGAAGATCTTCTTCCGCTTTCTTACCCTCGGCATCGTTGCGCTGATTCTCTACGCCGTGATCGACTTCAAGGGGGATGTGCTGAGTTCGACGAGCGGTCGCCATACCGCCATGGTCACGCTCGACGGCGAAATCGCCGCCGGCACCGCGGCCAGCGCGGACTCGATCAACGCGGCGCTTCAGGCGGCCTTCGAGGACACGTCGGCGGCTGGTGTGATCCTGAAGATCAACTCGCCAGGTGGCTCGCCGGTACAGGCCGGCATCATCAACGATGAGATCCACCGCCTGCGCAAGCTGTACCCGGACAAGCCGTTCTACGTGGTAGTCGAGGAAATCTGCGCATCGGGCGGCTATTACGTGGCTGCCGCGGCCGACAAGATCTATGTCGACAAGGCCAGTATCGTGGGGTCGATCGGCGTGCTGATGGATGGCTTCGGCTTTACGGGCCTGATGGACAAGGTCGGCGTCCAGCGCCGCCTGTACACGTCCGGCGCCAACAAGGGCATGCTCGATCCGTTCTCGCCGGAAGTGCCGCGCCAGAAGGGCTACGCGGAGTCCATGCTCAAGGAGATCCACCAGCAGTTCATCGACGTGGTGAAGGAAGGTCGCGGCGATCGGCTCAAGAACGATCCCGAGCTGTTCTCCGGGCTCTTCTGGTCGGGTGAGCGCGCTGTGGAGCTGGGGCTGGCCGATGGCCTGGGTAGCGCGGACTATGTGGCCCGGGACCTCTTCAAGGCCGAGGACATTGTCGACTACACGGTCAAGGAGAACATCGCTGAACGCATGGCCAAGCGCTTCGGCGCGGCTGCTGGATCGGCGGCGATGAAGTTGATGATGATGAGTGCGACCGTGCCTACGGTGCGGTAATCGGCGCGATGCGCCATGCAAAAGCCCCCGATTTCGGGGGCTTTTGTTTTTGTCTTACTGCGCCAGCAGCGAGAAGATCGCGGGGCGCTTGTGCAGGTCGAGCCGGTCGGGGCGCCATGCCGAAATCGGCAGCGTGACGATGGCTTCGGTCGGGAGTGTCAGGTCGACTGCAATCGACAGCAGTGTGGTACCAGAGCAGTGTTGGCGCAGCGCCTCGAGCAGCGCACCGTTGCGGTAGGGCGTTTCGATCCACACCTGCGTCTGATGCGCCTTGCGCGAGCGCTGTTCGAGTTCGCGCAGCTTCTGCGCGCGGACATCTGCGTCGACGGGCAGGTATCCGTTGAACGCGAAGCTTTGGCCGTTCAGGCCCGAGCCCATCACGGCGAGCAGGATCGAGCTGGGCCCGACCAGCGGACGCACGGTGATGCCGCGCGTATGCGCCAGCCGCACCAGGTCCGCGCCGGGGTCGGCCACGGCCGGTACGCCAGCCTCGGAGAGCAGCCCGCCATCGCGGCCCGCAGCAATCGGGTCAAGCAAGGCCGCCAGTGTGTCCGGGCGGGTATTGACGTTCAACTCGCGGATCTCGATCTGCTGGATCGGCTGCGCGAGCGGGGTCGTTTCGCTGAGCTTTTTCAGGAATGCGCGTGCGGTCTTGGCATTCTCGGCGACGAGGTAGTCGAGCCGCGCCGCGATCTGCTGGACGCCCGCTGGGATCACGTCCATCACGGGGTCGAATTCGTCGCGCTTGCCCAGCGTGTTGGGAATCAGGAACAGGTTACCGGCCATCGGTCAGGCTCCGAAGCATGGATAGCCGACGTGACGCAGCATCCCGGTGAGCGCGATCAGCGGCAGGCCGATCAGCGCGGTCGGATCGTCGGATTCGACGCGCTCGAGCAGCATGATGCCCAGTCCTTCGACCTTGGCGCTGCCGGCGCAGTCATAGGGCGTCTCGAGTCGCAGATAGGCGTCGAGTTCGGCATCGGAAAGGTCGCGGAAAGTGGTGCGTGTCTGGATATCGGCGACCTGGGCCTCGCCGGTGCGCCCATCGAGCAGGCACAGTGCGGAATGGAAGGTGACCGTTCTTCCGCGCATCAACTGGAGCTGCGCCAGCGCCTTGGCATGGGTGCCGGGTTTGCCAATCTGCTGGTCGTCGAGCGTGCAGACCTGGTCGGAGCCGATCACCAGGGCGCCGGCGTGACGCACGGCAATCGCTTCCGCCTTGAGGCGGGACAGGCGCAGTGCAGTCGCAGCAGGACGTTCATCGGCCAGGGGCGTTTCGTCGATATCCGGCGTGGCAACCTCGAACGGGATGCGCAGGCGCGACAGCAATTCGCGCCGGTAGGGGGAGCTCGACCCGAGAATCAAGGCAGGGCGGGTGTCGGAAGACATATTGTTAACAGAGAGCAGAGAGGCAGAAGCTGTGGTGAGCGGCGTACAGCTTGTATACTTTGACCGCTTCGGGTTTTTCAACGTATAATCGCGCGTTTAGCTGCACAGGCACGCACGTTGCCGGGATTTGTGTGGCAGACAAGGCATTTTGAGCGATTCAGCCCGTATGAGTCAGCTAACCCAGCCCGTGGCGTCCGCCGGGGCATTCGATCTGCGCGAAACCGATCTCTTCGCCTTCTGCCGTAAGGGCAGCAATGCAGCGGGGGATGTGGCCACGCGCGATTTGCCGCGCATCTTAGCCGAGACGGCCGCTGATGCGCCAGCTTCGGCGCCGGACGAGACATTCCACTATATGGTGGCAGGTTCCGTCCGCGATGAGGCGGTGGAGCCCGGCGCGCCGGTCGTGCAGCGACTGTTTCTCGATGTGGCGGTCAATGGACGTGTCTGGCTGGATTGCCAGCGGTGTCTCGGGGTATACGCCGAGCCGATCGCCACGAAAATGTGCTTTGAAGTGGTGGTCAGTGAAGCGGCCGCCGAAGCGGCGCCAATGGATGACGACGAAACCGATGTCATTGTCGGTTCGAAGAAATTCTCGGTGCTGGAACTGATTGAAGACGAGGTGCTGTTGGCATTGCCTACAGCGCCGAAGCACGCGGTCTGTCCGTCGGTGCACGAGTCGCTCGTGACCGGCGCGGACGGCGAGGTGGAGCCAGAGGCGCCACCTGAGGAAGAAAAGCGGCCATCGCCCTTCGCGGCGCTGGCCAGCCTGAAGACGAAGCATTGACGCCGCAGACGCGGCACGGCAAGCGTCTTTTTGGTAGCAGTTGAAGCATCCGGCCGGGCCCCGGCTACGCCTTGCGCAGGATGCGTGTGTTAATATCGCAAAATTCTCGAAGGAGTCATCATGGCTGTTCAACAGAACAAGAAGTCGCCGTCCAAGCGCGGCATGCATCGCTCGCACGACCATCTGTCGGTCGCGCCGCTGGCTGTCGAGCCGACCACCGGCGAAACCCACCTGCGTCACCACGTGAGCCCGAACGGCTACTATCGTGGTCGCAAGGTCATCAAGACCAAGAACGACTGACCAGGTCGTCTGGCGTGACCCAGTGTCCCGCTCGCGCACGTTGTCAGGTGTAAAACAGGAAAGCGGCAAGCTCGTTGCCGCTTTTTTGTTGGGCGCTCGGCTCCCGCACCGCAACGTATTCGCGCGTCCGGCTGATTGCGTCCCCGCAGCCCCAGGCGACGGGTGCCGGCGCGCTTTCCGTATCAGGAAATAATGACGATCAAGCTCGCTATCGACTGCATGGGCGGCGATCACGGCGTATCCGTGACGGTGCCGGCGGCGATCAGTTTTCTTTCCAGTCACGACGACGCCGAGATGGTCCTGGTCGGCTTGCCCGACGCCATCGGCGCGCAGCTCAAGAAGCTGCATGCAACGGATCATCCGCGTGTGACCGTCGTGCCGGCAACCGAAGTCATCACCATGGATGACCCGGTGGAAGTGGCGCTGCGCAAGAAGAAGGATTCTTCGATGCGCGTGGCCGTCACGCAGGTCAAGGAAGGCAAGGCCGATGCCTGCATCTCCGCCGGCAACACCGGTGCGCTGATGGCGGTGTCGCGCTATGTGCTCAAAACGCTCGAAGGTATCGAGCGCCCGGCCATCGCCACCACGATTCCCAATGAACAAGGCTGGGGCACCACGGTGCTCGACCTCGGCGCGAATGCCGACTGCGAGCCCGGACACCTGCTGCAGTTCGCGCGTATGGCCGATGCCATGGTGTCGGTGGTGGATCACAAGGAGCACCCGACCGTCGGGCTGCTCAATATCGGCGAAGAAGTGATCAAGGGCAACGAGGTGGTCAAGGCCGCCGGCGAGTTGCTGCGCGCTTCCGAGCTAAACTTCTACGGCAACGTGGAAGGCAATGACATCTTCAAGGGTACGACCGATATCGTCGTTTGTGACGGTTTCGTCGGCAATGTGGCGCTCAAGAGCACAGAGGGCCTCGCGAAGATGATCGGCAGTATGATCAAGGAAGAATTCACGCGTTCGTGGTTCACGAAGCTGCTGGCGGTGGTGGCCATGCCGGTGCTGTCGCGCCTGGCGCGACGGCTCGATCCGGCCCGCTATAACGGCGCTTCCCTGCTGGGCCTGCGTGGGCTCGTGATCAAGAGCCACGGCTCGGCCGATGCCCATTCTTTTGAGTGGGCCATCAAACGCGGGTATGATGCCGCCAGAAATGGCGTCATCGAACGCATAGCAAGGGCATTCGCTCACAAGTCAGGTGCCGGTGGCGCCGCGACGGGCAGCCCGGAGACAGACGCACCGAACCCACATCCCGATTCTCGCGCCGCTTGAGGCCGCTCGCCCGCTGCGGCGGGCAGCCTGCGCGACCGCGCACAGGGCGGCCCGGTGAGCATCACGATCCGACACGACATGACCAAGTACGCAAAAATCATCGGTACAGGGAGCTACCTGCCTCCTCGGCGCGTCACGAACGCCGACCTGGCGGCTCAGCTTGCCGAGAAGGGCATCGAGACCAGCGACGAGTGGATCGTCTCGCGCAGCGGTATCTCGGCGCGTTACTGGGCCGAGCCCGACGTCACGTCGAGCGACCTGGCCGTCAAGGCGGCCGAACGGGCGATCGAGGCGGCCGGTATCGACCGCCAGGACATCGACCTGATCATCGTCGCCACGTCCACCCCTGACTACGTTTTCCCGAGCGCCGCTTGCCTCGTGCAGCAGAAGCTCGGCATCAGCAACCAATGCGCGGCATTCGATCTGCAGGCCGTCTGCTCCGGCTTTGTCTATGCGCTGGCCACGGCGGACAAGTTCATCCGCAGCGGCTCGCACAAGAATGTGCTCGTGATCGGTTCCGAGGTGTTTTCGCGCATTCTGGACTTCAACGATCGCACCACCTGCGTGCTATTTGGCGATGGCGCCGGTGCGGTGGTCCTGACCGCGTCCGATGAGCCGGGCATCCTGTCCACGGCCATGCATTCGGACGGTAGCCACGTGGGCATCCTTTGCGTGCCGGGCAATGTGTCCGGTGGCGCGATCACCGGCAATGCGTTCCTGCATATGGACGGACAAGCTGTGTTCAAGCTGGCTGTGACCGTGCTCGACAAGGTCGCGCGCGAAGCCATCACGGCGGCCGAGATGCAGGCCGACGAGATCGATTGGCTGATCCCGCACCAGGCCAACATCCGCATCATGCAGGGCACGGCCAAGAAGCTCGGCCTGCCGAGCGATCGCATGATTGCCACCGTGCATGAACACGGCAATACCTCCGCCGCTTCGATTCCGCTGGCGCTCGACGTCGCGGTACGCGATGGCCGCATCAAGCCCGGGCAGACCGTGCTGATGGAGGGTGTGGGTGGCGGCTTTACCTGGGGCGCGGTGCTGCTGCGCATGTAAGATGCGGCCGGCGCGCGGCGCGTAGAACGCGGTGCGCCAGTCGACAAGATGAATTGCTAGGACTGGATTTCAGATGAAATTCGCATTTGTTTTCCCCGGACAGGGTTCGCAGTCGGTCGGCATGCTCAATGCCTTTGCCGATAACCCGGTGGTGCGCGCCACGCTTGAAGAGGCTTCGACGGCGCTGGGCCAGGACATCGGCAAGCTGATTGCGGAAGGTCCGGCCGAAGAGCTGAACCTGACGACCAACACGCAGCCCGTGATGCTGACGGCCGCAGTGGCCGTCTACCGCGCATGGCTCGACGCCGGTGGTCCGGCTCCGGCACTGGTTGCGGGCCATAGCCTGGGCGAGTACTCGGCGCTGGTGGCCGCAGGGGTGATCCCGTTTGCCGAGGCGGTGCCGCTGGTTCGCTTCCGTGCCCAGGCGATGCAGGAAGCCGTGCCGGTGGGCGAGGGCGGCATGGCCGCGATCCTTGGCCTGTCGGACGATGACGTGCGCGCCGCGTGCGCCGAGGCTGCGGCGGCAGGCGCCGGCGTAGTCGAGGCTGTCAATTTCAATGCCCCGTCGCAGGTAGTGATCGCCGGCAACAAGGGCGCCGTGGAAAAGGCCTGCGAGATTGCCAAGGCGAAGGGCGCGAAGCGCGCGCTGCCGCTGCCGGTGTCCGCCCCGTTCCACTCGTCGTTGCTCAAGCCCGCCTCGGATCGCCTGCGAGACCGCATGGCTGGCCTGTCGTTCTCGGCACCGGCCATTCCGCTGGTGAACAATGTCGACGTTGCAATCGTCAATGATCCGGCTCAGATCAAGGACGCGCTTGTTCGTCAGGCAGCCGCTCCGGTACGCTGGGTCGAGTGCGTGCAGAAGATGGCCGCAGAAGGCGTGACACACGTGATCGAGTGCGGTCCGGGTAAAGTGCTGGCCGGCATGACCAAGCGCATCGACGGCAACCTCGTTGGTGGTGCAATCTTTGATCCGGCGTCGCTGCAGGAAACGCTGGCGCTGCTGAAGTAAGACCAAGGAACAAACGCAACATGAGCAAGACTCTGGAGAATCAGGTCGCACTGGTGACCGGCGCATCGCGCGGGATCGGCCGTGCCATCGCGCTGGAGCTCGCACGGCAGGGCGCAACGGTGATCGGTACCGCCACGAGTGAGTCGGGCGCTGCTGGCATCAGCGAGTACCTGGCTGGCGAAGGCCTGAAGGGCAGCGGTGTGGTGCTGAACGTCAACGACGCGGCGCGCTGCGAGGCAGTGATCGACGAGATCATCAAGGCGAATGGCGGTCTGAACGTGTTGGTCAACAACGCCGGCATTACGCAGGATCAGTTGGCCATGCGCATGAAGGACGATGATTGGAGCGCCGTCATCGACACGAACCTGACGGCCGTGTTCCGTCTGGCCCGTGCCGTGCTGCGGCCGATGATGAAGGCCCGTGGCGGCCGCATTATCAACATCACCTCGGTGGTCGGCTCCACCGGCAACCCCGGCCAGATGAACTATGCTGCGGCGAAGGCTGGTGTCGAGGGCATGACGCGCGCGCTGGCCGCCGAAATCGGCAGCCGCAACGTCACCGTCAACTGCGTGGCCCCCGGATTCATCGATACCGACATGACCAAGGTGCTGTCGGAAGAGCAGCATGCGGCGCTGAAGACCCGGATTCCTCTGGGTCGTCTTGGTCAGCCGGAAGACATCGCTAATGCGGTGGCGTTCCTGGCTGGTCCGCAGGCCGCCTACATCACGGGCACTACGCTGCACGTGAACGGCGGGATGTACATGAATTGATGGTTCCGCCTGGGATCGGTTTCGAGGGAGAAGCCGAAAGAAGCCGGGCGAAGCTGTTGTTTTTCAAACCAAACGGGCGCGATTCTTGCAAAGCTTGGCAGGCGGATTTTTTGTGGTCCAAACCTGCTAAAATGCGCCCACTTTTTGTCGAACTTCCCTGGAGGGTTACATGGACAATATCGAACAACGCGTCAAGAAAATCGTTGCTGAGCAGCTTGGCGTGGCCGAGGCAGACATCAAGAACGAATCGTCGTTCGTGAACGATCTCGGTGCGGACTCGCTGGACACGGTTGAACTCGTGATGGCGTTGGAAGATGAATTCGGCATGGAAATTCCCGATGAGGAAGCCGAAAAGATCACGACCGTGCAACAAGCTATTGACTACGCTACCGCGCACGTCAAGGCTTAAGCCGTCGTCTTCATATTCCGAGCCACAGAAGGCAGGTCGGCGGGGCCATTACGGTCCTGTCACGCTGTTTTCTGTGGCTTTCGTCTGTTCGACGAAGCAGAATCGGAATGATCTCAGCCGCTTCCTTTCGCAGGGAATCATTTCCTATCGGCAGGAGCAGCGAGATCCTGAATCAATCCAATTCCGCTTCACGTACTCGTAGGAAAAAATAGTGAGCCGTCGTCGCGTCGTCGTCACTGGGCTTGGCCTTGTGTCTCCCGTCGGAAACACGGTTGCCGAAGGCTGGGCCAATCTGGTTGCCGGCAAGTCGGGCATCGCCACCATCACCAAGTTCGATCACTCACCCTTTGCTGTGCACTTTGCGGGCGAAGTGAAGGGCTTCAATGCCGAGGATTACATCCCGGCCAAGGAAGCCCGGAACATGGATACCTTCATCCATTTCGGCATCGCCGCCGGTTCGCAGGCGCTCAAGGACAGCGGCCTGGAAGTGACCGAGGCCAACGCCGAGCGCATCGGTGTGCTGGTGGGCTCGGGTATTGGTGGGCTGCCGATGATCGAAGATACGCAGATGACGCTGGCCGAACGCGGCCCGCGCCGGATCTCGCCGTTCTTCGTGCCGGGTTCGATCATCAACATGATCTCCGGCCACCTGTCGATCATCCACGGCCTCAAGGGCCCGAACCTGGCTGCAGTGACGGCCTGCACGACCGGGCTGCACAGCATCGGTCTGGCGGCGCGTCTGATTCAGGCGGGTGACTGCGATGCGATGCTGGCTGGCGGAGCAGAGTCGACGGTGTCGCCGCTTGGCATCGGCGGTTTTGCGGCGGCGCGCGCGCTGTCCACGCGCAATGATGATCCCGCCGCGGCGTCGCGCCCGTGGGACAAGGACCGCGACGGCTTTGTGCTGGGCGAGGGTGCTGGCGTGATGATGCTCGAGGAGTATGAGTCGGCCAAGGCGCGCGGCGCGCGAATCTATGCTGAACTCATCGGCTTCGGCATGAGCGGTGACGCGTTCCACATGACGGCGCCGAACACCGACGGTCCGCGCCGCTGCATGGTCGCTGCGATCAAGGATGCCGGAATCAATCCGGGCGAAGTGCAGTACCTCAACGCGCATGGCACCTCGACGCCGCTGGGTGACAAGAACGAGACGGATGCCGTCAAGCTGGCATTCGGTGATCACGCCTACAAGATGGTGGTCAACTCGACGAAGTCGATGACCGGTCACTTGCTGGGCGGCGCTGGGGGTCTGGAGTCGGTGTTCACGGTTCTGGCGATTCACAATCAGATCTCGCCGCCGACCATCAACATCTTCAATCAGGATCCCGAGTGTGATCTCGATTACGTCGCCAATACGGCACGTGACATGAAGATTGATGTTGCCGTGAAGAACAACTTTGGCTTCGGCGGTACCAACGGTACGCTTGTCTTCCGCCGCGTCTGATATCGCGCGCGTTTCGCATGACACGGGGCCGGCTGGCGACAGCGGCCCCCGTCCCATCCTGTACTCCCCGGCATTTCCCCGAACCTCAGGGTTGCACGCAGGTGCAACCGCGTTCGTGGCCAGGCGGAACCTTATTGCGCAGTTGTGGTCACAGAATGCGCTCCGCGACACCCGAAATCGCCTGGATCGTAGGTAAAATACAACGCTTGTCTTGACGACGAAACCAAGAGATACACTGCAGCAGGTGAACTATTCGTGAGTGAACGCGAAGCCGATCAGCTTCTAGTTGAACGCGTCCAGCAGGGCGACAAACGGGCCTTTGAGTTGCTGGTGACCAAATATCACCGCAAGATCATCCGCCTGATCTCCCGCCTTGTCCGAGACCCCGCCGAAGTGGAGGATGTGGCGCAGGATGCCTTTATCAAGGCATATCGCGCCCTGCCCCAGTTCCGGGGCGAATCCGCTTTCTACACGTGGCTGTACCGGATCGCCGTCAACACGGCCAAGAACTACCTGGCCACCCAGGGACGGCGGCCGGAAGCGTCCAGCGATATCGATGCCGAAGAGGCTGAAACTTTTGCGGACGGTGAGCAACTAAGGGATATCAATACGCCGGAGTCGATGCTCCACACGCGCCAGGTTGCCGATACGGTGAACCGCGCCATGGAGGCATTGCCGGAAGAATTACGCACCGCCATCACGCTGCGCGAGATCGAAGGCCTCAGCTACGAGGAGATCGCGGAGGCGATGGGGTGTCCGATCGGTACGGTGCGCTCGCGGATTTTCCGGGCGCGCGAGGCGATCGCCGAGAAATTGCGTCCGCTGCTGGGAACGGCAGAGGGCAAGCGGTGGTAGGGGATGCTAGCAGGATGCTGGTGTCTCACAGTTTGAATGTCGTGCAGCCAGCGTTGCAGCCTATTCCTGCATCGATAAACGACAAGCGGTAGTGACGGGATTTATCGGTGTTCGATGGAATTTCTTGGGGTTGGAAATGGGTCAGGCTCATAAGCAGTCGGTTCATGTAATGGAAGCCGCGGAGCAGATTTCCGCATTGATGGACGGCGAGCTGGCGCCGCACGACGTGGATGCCGCGCTCGGCCTTGCCAAAGGCGACGCCGGTATGGCCGACTGGTCGATGTACCAGTTGATCGGCGATGCGATGCGTTCGGAAGAGTTGACGCACGCAGGGTCGACCGAAGCCTTCCTCTCCCGATTCTCCGCGCAGCTTGAAGCCGAACCGCATGTGCTGGTGCCGGCTGTCGCGCAGGCTGGTCGTCATCGCCTGCTGGTGCGCCCATCGTGGGTGCGCCGTGTGGTGCCCGGTACCGCGATTGCCGCCGCGGTGGCCGCTGTGAGCTGGGTCGTGGTTCCGCAGATGCGTGGGCCAGGCGGTGTGGGCGCTCCGGATGCTGTGGTTGCAAGCGTCGAGCAACCGGCCGGTGCGACGGTGAAGGCTGGCGTTGCTGCTCCGGCGGCCGCGGGTTCGATCATGGCGGTCTCCGCCGATAGTGCCCAGATGATTCGCGATCCCCGTCTCGATGAATACCTGCGTGCCCATCGCGCGTCGGTCGCAACCGATGCCTTTGTGCCGACCATGCGTACGGTGGTGAATGGTGTCAACTTCTCTCAGGACAATTCGCAGGAATAATGCCGGACATGCATAAAGGACCGTCGCTCGCCAATGCAGCGGGCGTACACGGAAAGAAGGGCCTGCGGAGGTCCTTTTTTCTGGCCTTATGTCTGACCGCTGCCGCCGCGACTGCGCAGCCGTCTGACTCCACGCTGAACCGCCGTGACGCCACGGCGTGGCTGAACAAGATCCATCGTGCTGCCCAGCGGGAGAACTACGTTGGTACGTTGATTTATCAGCGCGGCAGCATCATCCATGCGTCGCGGATCCAGCATTACAGCGATCTCGTAAACAACGAGTACGAACGACTGGAAACGTTGGACGGCAAGCCACGCGAGGTGCTGCGCCAGAATGATGTGGTTCACAGCCTGATTCCCGAGGCCAAGCTTGTGGTCGTGGAGAAGCAGGAGGCGAAGGACCGCTTCCCGGCGCTGCTGGCGACCAACAAGAGCGACGTGCTCGACCTGTACGACATGCATAAGCTGCCGGCCGAACGCGTCGCCGGCGTCGAGTGCGAGGTCTTCTCACTGGACCCTCACGACACGGCACGTTACGCGGTACGATTGTGGGCCGACAAGAACTCGGGCCTGCTGATGCGCGCACAGACGATCGGCGAAGGCGGTAAGGTACTCGAGCAGGTCGCATTCTCGCAGGTCGATATCGGCGTGCCTTCGGACAAGCAGCGCATCCTCAATGCGATCAAGGGCGCGAGTTCCTGGAGCCATTACGAGGTTACCTATCAGCCTGCCAGCATTGCCGACGAAGGGTGGTCGATCAACACGCCGATCAAGGGCTTTCAGAAGATCCGGGAAGTGCGCCGCCCACTGGGCGAGTTGCACGCGCCGACCTCGACCAACAAGTCCGGGCAGGTCTTCGAAGTATTGCAGGTCGTCTACAGTGATGGCCTGACGGGGCTTTCGGTCTTCATCGAACCCGTATCCGAGCAGCGTGCGCGCCGCGAGGGCGTGGCGTCGCTAGGCGCCACCCAGGTCGTGGTACGGCGCGTGGCCGATTTCTGGATTACCGTGGTCGGCGAAGTGCCTGCTTCTACGGTGAGGCAGTTTGCGGCCGGCGTGGAGTACCGCCCGCCCAAAGCGGTACACTGACCGAAATCGGTTTGGCGGCGGTGGAGTGGTAGTCTCGCAACACCGCCAGGCAGTACGCTTTGCAGGCGTCCCCCGGCCTCATGCGCTGTGAAGCGCTGTGAAGCATCCGTTTCTCGCTGATCTCCCGGGAGTTTTGTCGATGATTTCCAGATCTCCAGCCCTGGCAAGGGTCGTGGTCATGGTGGCCATGCTCGTGTTCGGTCCGGCTGTTTCCGAATTGGGGCACGCTCAGGCAGCGGCCCAGAACTACAACCTGCCCGACTTTACCGACCTGGTCGAGAAGGTGAGCCCGGCGGTCGTGAATATCCGCACGACGGAGCGTGTGCGCTCGCGTGGCGGCAATTCCCCCGATGACGACGAAATGGCGGAGTTCTTCCGTCGCTTCTTCGGCGTGCCAATGCCAGGAACGCCGGGACAGCCTCGCCGTGGGCAGCCTCCGCAAGGACAAGGCCAAAGTCAGGGGCAGGGCGAAGAGATGAGCCGGGGCGTGGGTTCCGGCTTCATCATCAGCCAGGACGGCTACGTGATGACGAACGCCCACGTCGTGGCAGAGGCAGACACGATCTACGTGACGCTGCCTGACAAGCGTGAATTCAAGGCCAAGCTGATTGGTGCGGACAAGCGTACCGACGTGGCGCTGCTCAAGATCGACGCAACGGGTCTGCCGCGCCTGCCGCTCGGGGATTCGGACAAGGTCCGCACCGGCGAGTGGGTGTTGGCCATTGGTTCGCCGTTCGGCCTGGACAGCAGCGTGACCGCCGGTATCGTATCGGCCAAGGCGCGCGACACCGGCGACTACCTGCCGCTTATCCAGACTGACGTGGCGGTGAACCCTGGCAATTCGGGTGGCCCGCTGATCAACCTGCGCGGCGAGGTCATCGGCATCAATTCGCAGATCTACAGCCGCAGCGGCGGTTATATGGGCATTTCGTTCGCGACCCCGATCGACGAAGCGATGCGTGTGACCGAGCAACTGAAGGCGACTGGCAAGGTGACGCGTGGGCGGATCGCCGTGGCGATCGGCGATGTGACCAAGGAAGTGGCGGACTCGCTGGGTCTTGGGCGCACTCGCGGCGCGCTGGTTGGCAGCGTCGAGCCGGGCGGTCCTGCCGAAAAGGCCGGTATCGAGGCGGGCGACATCATCCTGAAGTACAACGGACGGGATATCGAGAAGGCTGCGGATCTGCCGCGGATGGTCGGAGACACCAAGCCGGGCACGCGCGTGCCGATGCAGGTGTGGCGCAAGGGGCAGACGCGAGAGGTAATGATCACGGTGGCGGAGCTTGAGCCCGACACCCCTCGCGCCACGCCGCGCCGCGGTGACAAGCGCGGCGGAGGTACCGAAGAGGCACCCGCGCCGAAGCCGAATGCACTGGGCCTGATCGTCAACGACATTCCCGAGGCGCGGATGCGCGAGCTCAAGCTGAAGTCAGGGGTGGAGGTCGACACCGTTGATGGTCCGGCCGCCCGTGCCGGGATCCGTCCGGGCGACATTATCCTGCGACTCGGCGATACCGACGTGACCAGCGCGCGGCAGTTCAATGATCTCGTCAAGGGACTGGACAAGAACAAGATGGCCGCCGTGTTCGTGCGCCGCGGCGATGCTACCCAGGTACTGACGCTGCGTCCGAATCAGGCGCGCTGACCAGGTCCTGGATCTAGGCTGTAAAAATCGCGCCGGACAAGTTCCGGCGCGATTGTTTCGTGGTGGGTGCGTCAAGCGCCATTTTGGCGCCTCGCGCCCCGCACCGCCCGAGTTCAATTCGCGGACGGAAGTCCTTGAAAATCCGGTAAAATCGCGGATTGGCGCGAGCTCCGTGCGCCCCAACTTTTTTGCTCCCGCGCCCGACAGGCCTACCATGAGCGCGCCGGTGCTTCCCAGAACGTTAGATGGACCACATTCGTAATTTCTCGATCATTGCCCACATCGACCATGGCAAATCCACCTTGGCCGACCGGATCATTCAGCGCTGTGGCGGGCTGTCCGATCGCGAAATGGAAGCGCAGGTGCTCGATTCGATGGATATCGAGAAGGAGCGGGGCATCACGATCAAGGCCCAGACCGCCGCGCTGAGCTACAAGGCGCGTGACGGCCAGGTCTACAACCTGAATCTGATCGATACGCCGGGACACGTCGACTTCAGCTACGAAGTCAGCCGCTCCCTGTCCGCATGCGAAGGCGCGCTGCTAGTGGTCGACGCCTCGCAGGGTGTGGAAGCCCAGACCGTGGCCAATTGCTACACGGCCATCGAACTGGGTGTCGAAGTCGTACCCGTGCTGAACAAGATCGATCTGCCGCAGGCCGACCCGGCCAATGCGATCCAGGAGATCGAGGACGTGATCGGCATCGACGCGCAGGACGCCACGCCGTGCTCGGCCAAGACCGGCCAGGGCGTGGAAGACGTGATCGAGGCGCTGATCGCCAAGGTTCCGCCACCCAAGGGTGACGCCGCCGCGCCGCTACAGGCGCTGATCATCGACTCCTGGTTCGACAACTACGTTGGCGTGGTGATGCTCGTGCGTGTGGTCAACGGCACGCTTCGCCCCAAGGACAAGGTTCTGCTGATGGCCACCGGCGCTCAGCATCTGGTGGAGCAGGTCGGTGTGTTCTCGCCCAAGTCGGTTCAGCGGGACGAGCTGACGGCAGGGCAGGTGGGATTCGTGATTGCCGGCATCAAGGAATTGAAGGCAGCCAAGGTTGGCGACACGATCACCACTATGACGCGCCGCGCCGAAGCGCCGCTGCCGGGCTTCAAGGAAGTCAAGCCGCAGGTGTTCGCGGGGCTGTACCCCGTGGAATCGAATCAGTACGAGGCCCTGCGCGAATCGCTCGAGAAGCTGCGCCTGAACGACGCATCGCTGCAGTTCGAGCCGGAAGTCTCGCAGGCACTCGGCTTCGGTTTCCGCTGCGGCTTCCTGGGTCTGCTGCACATGGAGATCGTGCAGGAGCGTCTGGAGCGTGAATTCGACATGGACCTGATCACGACCGCGCCGACCGTGGTCTATCAGGTTCAGCAGCGTGATGGCACGGTGTTGACCGTCGAGAACCCGGCCAAGATGCCCGATCCGAGCAAGATCGAAGCCATTCTCGAGCCGATCGTCACGGTCAATCTGTATATGCCGCAGGATTATGTCGGCTCGGTGATGACGCTGTGCACGCAGAAGCGGGGCGCGCAGATCAATATGAGCTATCACGGCAAGCAAGTGCAGCTCACGTACGAGATCCCGATGGCGGAAATCGTGATGGATTTCTTCGATCGCCTGAAATCGGTATCGCGCGGCTACGCATCGATGGATTACGAGTTCAAGGAATACCGGCAGTCGGATGTGGTGAAGGTGGATATCTTGATCAACAGCGACAAGGTCGATGCCTTGTCCGTGATCGTGCACCGCTCAAACTCGCAGTATCGCGGTCGCGAGGTGGCGGCCAAGATGCGCGAGATCATCCCGCGTCAGATGTACGACGTAGCCATCCAGGCCGCCATCGGCTCGAATATCATCGCGCGCGAGAACGTGAAAGCGCTGCGCAAGAACGTGCTGGCCAAATGCTACGGCGGCGATATCAGCCGGAAGAAGAAGCTGCTGGAAAAGCAGAAAGCAGGCAAGAAGCGGATGAAGCAGGTGGGGACCGTCGAAATCCCGCAGGAGGCCTTCCTGGCGATCCTGCAGGTGGACGACAAGTAAGCGCGCCCCAGCGACGACACAACATCGACATCACTTGAAGCCGTTATGAATTTTGCACTGATACTTTTTGTGCTGGTGGTCATCACAGGCATAGCCTGGGTCGCGGACAAGCTGGTGTTCGAGCGACAGCGCCGGAGCGTGGCGCAACTCGCGCTGGCCGAATTCGATGCGCGTCGTAATGACATGCAGTCGATGCAGGGCGGCGCAGACATCGATCGCTCGCGTGCGCGTCTGGCGGAAGAGAAGCTGCGCCAACCGTGGTGGCTGGAATATTCGGCGAGCTTCTTCCCGGTGATCCTGGCGGTGTTCGTGCTGCGCTCGTTCGTGGTGGAGCCGTTCAAGATTCCGTCGGGATCGATGATCCCCACGCTACTGATTGGCGACTTCATCCTGGTCAACAAGTACGACTACGGCATTCGTCTGCCGGTCGTGAACAAGAAGATCATCAGCCTCGGCGAGCCCCAGCGCGGCGATGTCATGGTGTTCCGCTATCCGCGGGATGAGTCGCTCGACTACATCAAGCGCGTGATCGGCGTGCCGGGCGATGTGGTGCAGTACGAAAACAAGAAGCTGACGATCAATGGTAAGCCGGCCGAGTACAGCCCGCTGCCGGATTATCTCGACGAAGAACGTCTGGCGTACTCGAAGCATTTTGTCGAGAAGTTGCCGGGCGGTCCCGAGCACGGCATCCTGAATGACAACGATCGCCCCGCCTTCGTGGCCGGTGCCGATCCCGATTTTCCGTTCCGCGAAAACTGCACTTACAATCAGCAGGGCGTGACGTGTAAAGTGCCGGAAGGTCACTATTTCGTAATGGGTGACAACCGGGATAACAGCCTGGATTCCAGATACTGGGGGTTCGTGCCTGATCAGAATATCGTGGGCAAGGCGTTCCTGATCTGGATGAATCTGGGTAATTTCGGGCGCGTGGGGTCGTTCAAGTAACGCTCGTTCGGTTTCACGCGGCGCAAGACACTCAAAAAAGAGGGAAGCGCAACATGGGTCAAAAGCGGTTGGGTTCTCCGGGGCGAGTTCGTTTCGATGTGATTCATCGGGCGCGTGGATTCTCGCTGGGATCGTTGCTTGTCGTTGTCATCATTGTGGGGGCGGTCGCCGTACCGGCGTTGAAGGTAATTCCAAGCCTGATCGAGTATTTCTCCATCAAGCGCGCCGTCAACTATGCCAAGGGTACTGGTACCAAACGTAGTGACGTCGCAGCCAGTTTCGACAAACAGGCCGCGATTGATCGCATTTCATCGCTCAAGGGCGAGGATCTGGATATAGAAGAGGACGAAACCGGGCGGATCCGCGCGGTCGGCTTCGAGTACCGGACCGAAATTCAGATTTATGGTCCGTTGAGTTTTTTGATTACCTACTCGGGAACGCAGTAACGACATGACCCTCGACGCCTTGCAGCAACGTCTCGGCTACCGATTCAGCAAGCCCGAATTGCTGCAGCAGGCGCTCACGCATCGCAGCCATAGCGCCCAGCACAACGAGCGCCTGGAGTTCCTGGGCGACTCGGTATTGAACTGCGCCGTGGCCGATATGCTCTTTGGCATGTTTGGCAAGCTCGACGAAGGCGATCTTTCCCGTGTGCGCGCCAATTTGGTCAAGCAACAGGCGCTCTACGAGATCGCCCAGATGCTGCAGCTTTCCGATGCGCTGCGTCTGGGTGAGGGTGAGTTGAAGAGCGGCGGTTTCCGCCGCCCCTCCATTCTTGCCGATGCGCTCGAGGCTATCGTTGGTGCCGTGTTTCTCGATGCGGGGTTCGACGCGGCACGCGCGTTGATCCGCAAGCTGTATATCCCGATCCTGGAGCAGGTGGACCCGCGCACGCTGGGCAAGGACGCCAAGACGCTGCTCCAGGAGTATCTGCAGGGCCACAAGATTGCCCTGCCGCAATACAACGTCATCGCCACGCACGGTGCGGCGCACAGCCAGCAATTTGAAGTCGAATGCATCGTGCCTAAACTGGAGGTGCGCGTGTTCGGTACCGGCGCGTCGCGTCGTGCCGCCGAACAGGCCGCGGCCAAGCTCGCGCTCGACGAAGTCCAGAAGCTCGTGCCGCAGTTGCTCAAGCGCAGCCGTGCCGAACGTACGGGCAAGACGCGCAAGCAGCCGGTGCCGCCCGATCCCCAGTTGTCTCTCAGGTTGAAGGAATGACCGATTCTCTCCCTCCGCAGCAAGATGCGGCGGAACCCTCAGGTGCCGTGGCATTTCGCTGCGGCACAGTGGCCATCGTTGGCCGTCCGAATGTTGGCAAGTCCACGCTGATGAACGCGCTGGTCGGCCAGAAGATCAGCATCACGTCACGCAAGGCACAGACCACGCGGCATCGTATCGTCGGTATTCAGACGACCGATGATACCCAGTATGTGTTCGCGGATACACCTGGTTTCCAGACCCGCCACGCCAGCGCGCTGAACCG
>NZ_ANKP01000068.1:0-8788 GCF_000319775.1 Cupriavidus sp. HMR-1 | reverse complement strand
CGCGCCGACGCGCGCGCGCCGCCAGCCACCGCATCGAGCCAGAGCAGGTCCGCCACCTGCGGATGGCGCGCCGATGCCAGCACATTGCGCCGCTGCATGGCCAAGCGCTGGCCATACTCGAACAGGCGTAGTTCTTCGGCCACGCTCACGCTGGCATGGCTGTCCGAACCGATGCCCCATGCGCCGTTCTGCGCAAGGTACGGCGCCGCGTCGAACACGCCATCGCCAAGGTTCGCCTCGGTGGTCGGACAGATGCCCGCCACCGCGCCACTGTGCGCCAGGCGCCGGCGTTCGTCCCAGTCCATGTGCGTGGCATGGACCAGGCACCAGCGCGCATCCACCGGCGCGTGATCGAGCAGCCACTGCACGGGACGCACGCCCGTCGTCGCCATGCATTCATCCACCTCTTTCTGCTGTTCGGCGATGTGGATATGCACGGGCGCCGTCGCGTCCATCGCATGCAGGTGCGCGACGGCCTGGGCCAGGCTGTGCGGCGGCACGGCACGCAGCGAATGCGGCGCGAGGCCGAGTCGCGCCCCATAGGCCGCGCAGTGGGGCGCGAGCTTTTCCAGCAGCGCCAGCATCGCATCGGTATCGTTGAGGAAGCGTCGCTGGTCATCCTGCGGAGGCTTTCCGCCGAAGCCGGCCGTCTGGTATAGCACCGGCAGCAGCGTCATGCCGATGCCTGCCGTCTGCGCCGCGCGCAACAGCCGCAGCGACATCTCCGCCGGATCGGCATACGGCTTGCCATCGACATCGCGATGGACGTAGTGAAACTCGCACACGCTCGTATAGCCCGCGCTCAGCATCTCGATGTAGAGCTGGGTCGCGATGGCCTCCAGCGCATCGGGTGACACGCGCAGCGCGAAACGGTACATCAGCGTCCGCCAGCTCCAGAACGAATCGCCGCCGGCCGGGTCAGCGGTCTGGCTGACACTGCGGTACTCGGTGAGCCCCGCGAATCCGCGCTGGAATGCATGGGAATGGAGATTCGGCATCCCGGGCAATACCGGGCCTGCCGCTTGCGATTCTCCGGGGGCAGGTGCCACATCCGTCGTCACCGACGTAAGCACCCCGTGGGCACCCCATTGCAGCCGTACATTGCGTGCCCACCCGCCGGGCAGCAACGCGTGCGGCGCAAACAAGCTTGTCACTGCGGTCATCGTTGCCAACCTTCTCCCTTGCGGAATACCCGCCCTCGCCGCACGACGGCGGCGCATGGGTTGCGGCCGAACCAGTACGCAAGCTCGGCCGACGACGCGACCTGCCACAGCACGAAATCAGCGGCGCGGTCCACGGCCAGCAGGCCATGCCGGTCGGCCGCGCCGAGTGCGCGCGCCGCGTGTGTCGTCACACCGGCCAGCACCTCGGGCACTGTCATGCGGAATATCGTGCAGCCCATGTTCATCATCAGCAGCAGCGAGGTGGTGGGCGACGTACCTGGATTGTGATCGGTCGAGATCGCCATCGGCACGCCATGTTTGCGCAGCAGCGCCAGCGGCGGCAGTTGCGTATCACGCAGGAAATAATACGCCCCGGGCAGGAGCACGGCCACGGTACCCGCTTCGGCCATCGCCACCACACCGGCCTCGTCGAGATGCTCGAGGTGATCGGCCGAGATCGCCTTGTGGCGCGCTGCCAGCGCCGCGCCGCCCAGGTTGCTCAGTTGCTCGGCATGGAGCTTGACCGGCAGGCCGTGGCGCGCGGCGGCCTCGAACACGCGCGTGGTCTGCGCGATCGAGAAGCCAATGCCCTCACAGAACGCGTCGACGGCATCGACAAGCCCTTCCGCAGCCAGCGCCGGCAGCATCGTCTCGCAGACCAGCTCGATGTACGCGTCGGCGCGGCCGGCGTACTCGGGTGGCAGCGCATGGGCGCCAAGGAACGTCGTGTGGACGGCGACGCCATAGGTCTCGCCAAGCTGGCGCGCCACACGCAACTGCTTGCGTTCGGCTTCCAGCGACAGACCATAGCCCGACTTGATCTCGATCGCGGTCACGCCTTCCGCGAGCAGCGGCTCGAGCCGCGCAGCCGCCTGCGCGAACAGCGTGGCTTCGTCCGCCTCGCGCGTGGCGCGCACCGTGGACACAATGCCGCCTCCCGCGCGCGCAATCTCTTCGTAGCTTGCGCCGGCCAGCCGCATCGCGAACTCGTCGGCACGCTGCCCGCCATAGACCAGATGGGTATGGCAATCGACCAGTCCTGGCGTGATCCACGCGCCGTTGGCGTCGTGCCGCGGCAAATGGCGATACACGTCGGGCAGCGCGGCGAATGCGCCGAGCCATGCGATGCGGCCCTGCTCGACGACGATGGCGCCATCATGAATCGCCTGCGCCGGATCGGCGGCGGGCAGCAGATGGCAGTGATGCCAGACGCCGTCGGCTGACGGCGCTTCGTTGAAATTCATCGGACCGGTTCCTTATGCAAGGCCACGCGCAGACACAGCGCGGACATCTCATCGTGAATCATCGTGACAGCCGGCGCTCCGGGCACCATCACGATGCCGTCGCCAGCCGTCATGTGCTGGCCGTCGCCGCAATCCCATGCGCCGCGCAGCACCAGGATCAGCACCGTGGCGTCGGTGGGGTCAGCGGTGAACGCCTGACGCATCAGTCGAACCTCCGCGCGGCAAACGCCGCGACGCGTCATGACATTGAAGTCGCGCGTCGGGCCGTCAACCAGCGTCGCGTGGACGGCGCTATCGCCGGAGAATGCGAACGGCTCGCCGAGGTGCCTGAGCTTGTGGCAAAACGAATCGTCTTGAGCCTGCAGATGCACGCCAGCCCCGTCGATCAGCACGATCTGTCGGTCGATACCCGGAAACGCCGAGAACGGCCCGTCCATGGCGATGTCGGCCACGCTGATGCGCCAGTCGAACGTATCCATGCCCGCACCCGGCGGCCATACGGCGATTTCGCGTGTGGTGCCGCCACCGTTCTTCCACGGCGTCGGCACGATCCTGTCGAGTCCAAACTTCATGTACGGTTCACCATCGGCAGATTCAGTCCCTTTTCCTTCGCGCATTCGATGGCGGTTTCGTAGCCGGCATCGGCATGACGCATCACACCGGTGGCGGGATCGTTCCACAGCACGCGTTCGATGCGCCTGGCCGCGGCGTCCGTACCATCGCAAACGATCACCACGCCAGCGTGTTGCGAGAAGCCCATGCCGACACCGCCGCCGTGATGCAGGCTGACCCATGTGGCGCCGCCAGCCGTGTTCAGCAGCGCGTTGAGCAGTGGCCAATCAGACACGGCGTCGGAGCCGTCACGCATCGCCTCGGTCTCACGGTTCGGTGATGCCACCGAGCCGCAGTCGAGGTGATCGCGGCCGATCACGACGGGCGCCTTCAGTTCGCCAGACTTCACCATTTCATTGAAGGCCAGGCCCGCGCGATGGCGCTCGTCGAGACCAACCCAGCAGATGCGCGCGGGCAAGCCCTGGAACGCGATGCGGTCGCGCGCCATGTCGAGCCAGCGGTGCAGGTGCTTGTCCTCCGGGAACAGTTCCTTCATCTTGGCGTCGGTCTTGTAGATGTCCTCGGGGTCGCCCGAGAGCGCCACCCAGCGGAACGGTCCCTTGCCGCGGCAAAACAGCGGACGGATATACGCGGGCACGAAGCCGGGGAAATCGAAGGCGTTCTTCACGCCTTCGTCGAACGCCACCTGACGGATGTTGTTGCCATAGTCGAGCGTGGGCACGCCCATCTGCTGGAACGCGAGCATCGCCTCCACATGCTTGACGATCGACGTACGCGCGGCCGCTTCCACGGCCTTCGGATCGCGCTGGCGCAGGTCCTCCCATTGCGCCACGGTCCAGCCCTCGGGCAGGTAGCCGTTGACGAGATCATGGGCGGAAGTCTGGTCGGTGACGATGTCCGGCCGCATACCGCCGGCCTGCGCGCGACGCACCAGTTCCGGCACGATCTCGGCGGCATTGCCGAGCAGTCCCACCGAAATCGCCTGACCGTTTTTCGTGGCCTCGGCAATCATCGCCAGCGCTTCATCGAGCGTGGTGGCCTTCTTGTCGAGATAGCGCGTGCGGATACGGAAATCGATGCGCGATTCCTGGCATTCGATCGCCAGCACACAGGCACCGGCCAGCACGCCGGCCAGCGGCTGCGCGCCACCCATCCCGCCCAGGCCCGCGGTCAGGATCCACTTGCCGGTCAGGTCGCCGTTGTAGTGCTGGTTGCCGGCTTCGGCAAAGGTCTCGAACGTGCCCTGCACGATGCCCTGCGTGCCGATGTAGATCCACGAGCCGGCAGTCATCTGACCGTACATCATCAGCCCGGCGCGATCGAGTTCGTTGAACTTGTCCCAGTTGGCCCAGTGCGGCACCAGGTTCGAGTTGGCGATCAGCACACGCGGCGCATCGGCATGGGTGCGGAATACCCCGACGGGCTTGCCAGACTGCACGAGCAGCGACTCGTCTTCGCCCAGACGGCGCAGGCTGTCAAGAATCGCGTCGAAGCACTCCCAGTTGCGCGCGGCCTTGCCGATGCCGCCATAAACCACCAGATCCTGCGGGCGCTCCGCCACGTCGGGGTCGAGGTTGTTCTGGATCATGCGATAGGCGGCTTCGATCAGCCAGTTCTTGCAGTGAAGCTGGCTGCCATGCGGCGCGCGGATCTCGCGCGGGCCACGCAGCGTCTGGGTGAATTGGTGTTCGTTGGCGTTCATGATCGGTCCCGGGATGGATGAAGGCTGCTCGAATGGAGAATGGAGAATGGACTAGCGGTTCACGAAGCTCATGCGCCGACGTTCGTCGGCAAGATCGCCCGCACGGCGTCAGGCCAGCCCGCGCCCGCATCGCCTTGAACGACCCACTGCTTCATGGCCTCGATGTCCGGCGCGAGATAGCGATCGGCTTCGACGAACGCCACGCGCGCGCGGATACGCGCCAGTTCCTGCTCCACCAGCGGCGACGACTTGAGCGGTCGATGAAATTCGATACCCTGCGCGGCGGCCATCGCCTCGATGCCGACGATCACAGCGGTGTTGGCCGCCATATCGCCCAGGCGGCGCGCGCCGTAGGTGGCCATCGACACATGGTCCTCCTGGTTGGCCGAGGTGGGCAGGCTGTCCACACTGGACGGATGGGCCAGCGACTTGTTCTCGGACGCCAACGCCGCTGCCGTGACCTGCGCGATCATGAATCCGGAGTTCAGGCCGCCATCGCGCACCAGGAACGGCGGCAGGCCCGACAGGCCTGTGTCGAGCAGCAGCGCAAGACGGCGTTCCGATATCGCGCCGATCTCGGCGATCGCCAGCGCGATGATGTCGGCGGCAAAGGCCACCGGCTCCGCGTGGAAGTTGCCGCCGGAGACCACATCACCCTGTTCGGAGAACACCAGCGGATTGTCAGATGCCGCGTTGGCTTCGATGCGCAGGATGCGGGCGGCATGGGTCAGGTTGTCCAGGCATGCGCCCATCACCTGCGGCTGGCAGCGGATCGAGTACGGGTCCTGCACCCGGCCGCACATCTTGTGCGAGTCGACGATCTCGCTGCCATCAAGCATCGCGCGTGCCGCGCCGGCCACGGCGATCTGGCCCGCCTGGCCGCGTGCCGCGTGAATGCGAGCATCGAACGGCTTGACCGATCCCTTGATCGCTTCGAGCGACAGCGCGCCAGCCACCAGCCCGGCCGCCAAGGCGTCCTCCGCGGCGAACAGGCCGGCCAGGGCCAGAGCGGTGGAAACCTGCGTGCCGTTGAGCAGCGCCAGACCTTCCTTCGGGCCTAGCGTGAAGGCGGCGAGCCCCGCATGGACCAGACCCTGCGCGGCCGGCACGCGCTGGCCGTCGACATACACATCGCCCACGCCGATCAGCGTGCAGGACATATGGGCCAACGGCGCCAGATCGCCCGATGCGCCGACCGAGCCCTTGGCAGGGATGCACGGCGTCACGCCGTAGTTGGCCAGCGCCAGCAGCGCTTCGATCAGTTCCGGGCGCACGCCCGAATGCCCACGCGCGAGGCTGACAGCTTTGATGGCCAGGATCAGCCGCACGGTATCGACGGACAGGTCGGAGCCCGTGCCCACGCTGTGCGAGAGCACCAGATTGCGTTGCAGTTCGGCGAGCTTGTCGTGCGCGATGCGCGACTGGGCAAGCTTGCCGAAGCCGGTATTGATGCCATAGACCACCGCGTCGGCGTCGATGATGTCCTGCACGGTGGCCTGCGCGGCACGCACGCCGGCCCACGCCGACTCCGCCATCGCCAGTCGCACTTCGCCACGATGGATGCGGCGCAAGTCGTCCAGCGAGACGTGGCCGGGGTTCAGCGTCAGGAGCGGTCGGGAATCTTGGGTCATCGTCATTCTCTGCTTTCTTGTCGGTCTTGGATAAAGACCTTGTATGGGCCTGTCTATACAGGTTAGTCGAAAAATAAGCCCGATGACCAGCTGTTGCTGGCCTCAGGCGCAAATATCAGCCGAAGGCAGGATTGCCGTCGGCACGGAAGCGGCTGCCAAGCCGGTAGCGGTTGCCCGGGTGCAGGCAACGCACGAATGTCACCGGCACGCCGTTGGTCCATGTGCGGCGCGTCAGCAGCAGGCACGGCTGCGTCGGGGGCATCTCAAGCTGCGCCGCCTGCTCGGGCGTGGCGGAGATCGCATCGACCACATGCTCCACCTGGTCGTACGGCACATTGCGCAGCAGGTATTCGCCGGGCTTGGTGCCGCTGAAATCCTGGTTGATGAACTCTGGCGCCACGCGCGGGTTCACGTAGCGGTCTTCGAGTTGAACTGGCACGCCGTCCTCGCGATGCACGCAAACCGAGTGGTACACCGACTCGCCCGTGTGCAGTTCCAGCGCGGCGGCGACCTCGATCGGCGCGGAGACGCGCTCCACCAGGATCACGTCGCACGCGTAGTCATGCCCACGCATACGGATCTCGTCCTGCAGGTTGACCACGGAAAGCAGCGTCGACTGCGGCTTCTGCTCGGCTACGAACGTCCCCACACCAGCCACGCGCACCACCCTGCCCTGCTCCGACAATTCGCGCAGCGCGCGATTGACCGTCATCCGCGATACCGAGAAGCGGTTCACGAGTTCCTGCTCGGACGGGACGCGGTCACCGGGTTTCCACACGCCGCTCTGGATCTGGCGCGCGATGTATTCCTTGACCTGCCGATACAGCGCGGCAGGCGCGGTGGCATTGCTCGGGGTGGGTGCCTGGCTGGCGGACTGGTTCATGGTCTCAATGCTCGGCCGAGGCCATGGCTTCGGCGCGAATCTCCTCGGTCAGCCGTGCCTTCAGCGCGGAGAACTCGGGAGAGGTCTTGATCGTGTAGTGGCGCGGATGGGGGAAGTCCACCGCGATTTCGCTCTTGATCCGACCCGGCCGCGCGGAGAACACCGCCACCCGGTTGGCCATGAAGATGGCCTCGTCGATATCGTGCGTGACGAATAGTACCGTCTTGCGTGCGGACTCCCAGATGCCCAGCAGCAGTTCCTGCATCAGCACGCGGGTCTGGTTGTCGAGCGCGCCGAACGGCTCGTCGAGCAGCAGGATCTTTGGATCGTTGGCCAGCGCCCGCGCGATTGCCGTGCGTTGCTGCATCCCGCCGGAGAGCTGCTTCGGATAGTGATGCTCGAAGCCGCGCAGCCCCACGCGCGCCATGAAGAAGTCGCTGCGCTCCTTCTGCGCGGCCTCGCTCATGCCGCGCTCACGCAGCCCGAAGCGCACGTTCTGCTCGATCGTCAGCCACGGAAACAGCGTGTACGACTGGAACACCATGCCACGGTCCGCGCCCGGGCCGGCCACCGGCTGGCCATCGAGCAGCACGCGGCCCCCGCTGGGCGTATCAAGCCCCGCCACGATGCGCAGCAACGTGGATTTGCCGCAGCCCGATGGGCCGAGGATCGTCACGAAATCGTTGTCGCGTACTTCGAAATCCACGGGCAGCAGCGCCTGCGTGGAGCCTCCGCGCGGATTCTCGAACGTGCGGGAGACCTGCTGGATCGACAGCGCGCTCATTTGATCGAACTCCACGGGAACAGGCGCTGGTTGGCCTGCTTGAAGACGAGGTCCGACACCAGCCCGATGCAGCCGATGACGATGATGCCGAAGATGATCTGTCCGGTATTCAGCAGTGCCTGGCTGTCCGTGATCATGTGGCCGATGCCTGACGACGAGCCGATCAGCTCAGCCACGATCACATAGGTCCAGGCCCAGCCGAGCACCAGACGCAGCGTCTCGGCGATATCGGGCGCGGCGCCCGGAATCAGCACGCGCCGCACGATGCCACGCGGCGTGGCGCCCAGCGTGTAGGCCGCTTCCACCAGATCCTTGCGCGCGCCGCCCACCGTCACCGCCACCATCAGCACGATCTGGAAAAACGAGCCGATGAAAATCACCAGCAGCTTCTGCGTCTCGCCGATACCTGCCCACAGGATCAGCAGCGGAATAAACGCCGACGCCGGCAGGTAGCGGCAGAACGAGACGAACGGTTCGAAGAACGCTTCCGCGGCCTTGTACGCGCCCATGAAGATGCCGAGCGGCACGGCCAGCAACGCGGCCAGCACGAACCCGCCCACCACGCGCCACACGGTCATGCCGATATCGCCGATGAAGCCGTACTGCGTGAAAAGCATCCAGCCTTCATGCGCCATCGTCAGCGGATCGGCCAGGAACGTGCGCGACACGAAGCCGCCCAACGTGGCGACAGCCCATACCGCGACGAACACGACGAAGAACGACATGCCAAGCAGCCACCGCGTGCGGGGCGATACCGGCACCAGCGGCGACGCCCACGGATGGCGCGCGCGCCGCGCGGGCGCGCCCT